>NZ_JBATVM010000302.1:0-2646 GCF_049671765.1 Psychrilyobacter sp. | reverse complement strand
ATATTATATCTACCTTTATTTATTAATGAGTTCAATAACTTTTCTAATTTTGTTTCATTTATTGTCAAACTTCTTTTTATTAAATTAATCAAACAAAATTCGTTTAAATTTTCAAAATCAAAACCACTCCATATTTCTTCTATTTTTTTTTCTGTAAGTTCAATTATAAAATTATGCCTATTATAAATTTTTGTATTTTCTAATAATTCAACATAATTTTCATTAATAAATTTTTTTATATCTTCATAATTTTCTTTATTTGTTTCTTCTAAATTCTTAAATTTGTTATTCTGTATAGCATTTGCAATTTCTTGCATTTTTTTTATATCTTTCTCAGAATCTAATCTATCAATATTAAAGCTTGTTAGTTCGTACTCAATTTTTTTTTCCTTTATTAAATTAATTTCCTTTTTTATTCTTTTTATATAATTAGGTAAATGGTTATATTCATCATATGGTAGTAGTGTTATGTCGTAATGATTATAATATTCTTTTTCTATTTCTAATGTCGGCTTTAAATCAAAATCTTTAACACTATTATAGGATTTTATTAAATAAACAGATTTTTTGTCTTCTTTTTCTGTATTTTTTTTCTCATAAAAAAATGCTTGTATTATCTCATCTTCAATCTCTTTTCCTATAAAAATAACAACTGAACTTTTCATTTTTTCTTTTAACTTATTAATTTGCCTTTGATTATTATAAAATTTAAAATATTCTTTCGGTGTAAATACAATAGTATCTCTTTTAGTAATACATCCATGTATTTTATATAATTTTTTATTTTCATTCCCATATCCTTTGTTACCTATAGACATTTCTTTTTTAGCTAATTCTAATTTTATTTCGATTAATCTATCAATATTAGTTGTTAAACACATTGAATTTTTTAATTTTAATATTTCTCTTATTTCATCTAAAATAGTCGTACTATCTTTATTTTTTTCTTTATATCCATTTAAAATTTTACCTTCTTCTAAATAGCACATACAATTTTCTAAAACCTTATAATAATCATTCCCATTTGAAGTTTCAGCATTTAAAATTTTTTCTGCCAGTAAAATTTTTTTCTTAACTTCAGATTCATTATAATTACTAATTAAAGATATTTGATGTTCGTTAAATTTCCGTTGATTACTTTTATATAATTTAGCTATCAACTCTTCTGCAACTTCGTTCCAATTTTTTAATCCATAGGATTTGGATACCCCAGCCCCTAAAAATAAAATTAATTTTCTATCCTTTAAATCATTAATTTCTCGAATTAATTTTTCCTCATTCATTTTTATAAAAGATATATCTTCTTCCTTCATTCTTAAAGTTAAATCACTGATGTATTCCCCCATAACTTTCCCCTCTGTTTATAAAATACTATTTGTCATAAAGAATCATTTTTTAGCTCTTTTCAAAAATATCTATATTTACATCTATTGTTATCTTCAATTCCGATAAATTGAACAATCTTTCTACTCAATCCTTGGGACTTTTCCATCTGTAGGGAGTCATATCAAATAAACTTTTTATGTCTTTATCATCTTCTAATTCAGTTTCATATTTTACATTTATTAACTCTTCATGGCTATATCCATCAACTATGTCTTGAGTAGGTCTATAATATTCCATCTTCAACTTGTCATAGACTACCTCTTTAATTTCCACCAAATGGTATTCCCCTGTACTAACAGTTATTAATTTCCCACCTTTTTTTAATACTCTTTTATACTCAGTAGGATCTATATAACTAAACATACAGATTACATAATCTAAGGATTCACTTGCAATTGGAAGATTTGATCCACTTGCTACTATCCACTCAATCCCTTTGTAGGTTCTAGCAGCATGGATAATCCCTTCTTTAGATATATCTATTCCTATAATGTGAGAATTGATACTTCTCTCCTCCAGATTATTTCTCAAAAGATTGGTATAATACCCTTCTCCACATCCTATATCTAAAATATTTATACCACTTTTATTTTCTATCTCCTTTTTTATACTTTCATTCAAAGTCTCTGATATTTTTTTATAATATCCCTTTTCCAAAAAGTTTTTCCTCGAGATAATCATCTCCTTATCGTCCCCAGGATTTTTACTTCTCTTCTCATTGGACATATGTAAATTTATATATCCTTGCTTTCCCATATCAAAAGTATGGTTATTTTTGCATCTATAACTTTTTTCTATTTTATTTAATTCATCCTGACACACAGGACACTTTAATATACTCATAAATTTTCTCCTATTTTTATAACTAGACCTCTTCCCTCTCCTAACGACATTTAGAAATCACTTTTTATCTACAAGAGATTTCTAATAATCGTCGCCACGTGAGAGTGTCCGGCAGGACCGGTGAGGTCTAAGCTTATATCCCATAAATTTTCTTAGCATTTGCTGTAGTTACTCTCACTACTTCCTCATAAGTTATTCCCTTTATCTCAGCAACTTTTCTAGCTATATGTTCCACATATATAGGGTGATTTCTCTTTCCTCTAAATGGTGTAGGAGTTAAGTATGGAGAGTCTGTTTCGATCACCAATCTGTCCAAAGGTATTTGTGACACTGCTTCTACAAGTTTTTTAGCATTTTTAAACGTAATCACTCCTCCCACTCCAAAATAATAATTATCCATAAGCTCTACTGCACTTT
>NZ_JBATVM010000301.1:0-1702 GCF_049671765.1 Psychrilyobacter sp. | reverse complement strand
TAAAAAGAAGATAAAAAAGTAGAGTTTTCACCTCGAAAAAACAGAAAAATCTACTGGAGGAGAAAGAAACTCTCTAAGAATAATAAAAGCTATACAATTTATTAGGTGAAATAACAACTATTTAATATTAAAATAATACAGAATAAACAAGAAAAGAAATCAGGGAGGGGAAAGTGTTAATCTACATCTTACTTTATTTTACATTCTACTTTACTTTAGGAGCGAGTATGCTCTATTTATCCCAATTTTTTGAAACTATCCATATATCAGGTGGACAGTCAGGAATGATTTTTGCAATAGGATCATTTTTAGCTATGGCTTTTCAACCAATTTTAGGATATATAAACGATAAAACAAAGAAATCTAAAGAAATATTAATTATAATAACAGGAATTATTTTTATCACTTTATTATTGATGAATCATATAAATTCATTTATAGGGATATTAATATTATATTCTTTTTATGTAATAGCGGTTTTTTGTGAGATGCCTCTTATGGATACGGTATCTTTATCTACTGAGTATGCTTTTGGGAAGATAAGGTTATGGGGTTCTATTGGATTTGCTGTAGGAGCTTTAGTTTCAGGAAAATTTATAGAATTATTTGGGACTTCTTCGTTTTTATATTTAGGAGCAATAGCTTCAATTGTCACAGGAATAGTCATTATAAAAATACCTGTGAAAATCAATAATTTACATGAAAATGATGGAAAGGTAGATTTAAAGAAACTTTTAACCAATAAAAGATATATTATTTTTGTAATTGTTTCTATGTTATTTTTAGGGACCAATAATGGTCATAATAGTTATTTTGCAGTATATTTTAAAGAAATAGGTGGTTCTATGGCATTACTTGGAACAATAGTTTTCTTAATGACTCTTAGTGAAGTACCTTTTATTGGAATTTCACCTAAATTAATAAATAAAAAAGGGGTAGAATTTGTAGTAACTTTAGCAGTATTGTGTATGACTGTCAGATGGGGAGTATATTTTTTATTCTCTAAACCGTCTGTAATAGCAGGAACTTTTTTATTTCAGGGAGCTTCTGTAGGGCTATTTTTTGCAGGGGCAAATCTATACATTCGAAATATTGTAGAAAAAAATACTCTTGGAACGGCAATAACAATATTTATGGCAGCCGGTTCTTTAGGAGGAATGTTTGTTCAATATATTTCAGGAGTGATTATAGAGCAATATGGTGCAGTTTATATCTATGGATTTTTTAGTATATTAGTGTTTACAGCCTTGGTATTGATGTTTTTAGAGAAAAAATTAAAGAACTAAAAAAGAATAAAAAGGAGATTATAGCTATGGCAAGAGGATATGACGAGTCAAAGGATAGAAAAAATAAGGTATCATTATTTGGAAAAACATTAGTAAGAAGATCTAAATCGACATGTGAGTTATGTGGTGAAACAGGTCGTAAATTAAATATATTTGAAGTTGGAAAGATAGAGGTAGAACCAGATTATGATAGATGTATACATATTTGTGATACATGTATGGATACAATAGACAGACTAAAAAAAGCCAATGAAAATGATTTAAGATTTTTGAATCACGCAATTTGGAGTGAGGTAAATATAGTAAAAGCTGCAGCAATAGATATTATTAAACAGATCCAAGGGAAATATTCGTGGATAGATGATCTACTAGATATGGTTTATATGGATGAAAAATTAGAAGAGATTCTTGAGAAG
>NZ_JBATVM010000300.1:0-1796 GCF_049671765.1 Psychrilyobacter sp. | reverse complement strand
TTTTTATTGATATAACTGTACAATTTTGAAAAAACCTTTTATTTTTTTATAATATAATGAGTTGCACTACCTTTTCCTTTTTTTTCTATAAGATTTTTTTTTATCATCTCTTTTAAAATTTCTTTAGCTTTTGTATCCATTATATCTAATTTTTCTTTTACTATTTTTGTTTGGATAGTATTATTTGTCATTAAATAATCTAATATGATTTTAAACTCTTTTTCTAATCCGTCGTAATCCGTCTTTAATCCGTCGTAATCCGTCGTGACCAATTCATTTCTAAATAATCGGACTCCTACAAAATCATTTATCTCTTCTATAAATGGCTCTTTTAACCCTGCCTTTAAACAAGATAATTTAATTCTTTGAACACTCTGGCAACCACCCTATTTCTTACCTCAGACCTTCCTGTAAAGATATCTTCATTAGTTAACCCATTAGGTAATCCTCCTGGAGAAACAATTTCTATCTTATTATCATAGATAGCTACTTTGATATCTCTTCCTAGGTTGGTGTAGTCCCTATGGACAACGGCATTAATCAATGTTTCTCTTATCGCTACTTCTGGAATCTCATAGGTATCTATCCTTTGAAGACCTTTAATCTCACCTCTAAGGTTTAAATGGTTTTTTATAAATATTTCTATGCTTTCTAGTTGAGTAAATAGATCCTCACTATATTCTTTTTTATCTAAAAATATCTCCATAGTGTTTCCTTTAAATCGGCTACACTTTGTGGAAACATTTTCTAAAATACCAAGTATTATTAGGAGGCCGTTAGTTGGATATTTATTACCATTTTCAACTTTAATTAATTTCAATGTTATCAGTTTTTCTTCCGTGAGTTCCTTTTTAAATTTATTAAATACCTTCTTTAAAGGTTCTAAATTTAAAGTATCAAGTTCATAATCATAGTTTATATCCTCATCAAAGGTGATATTTCTTCTTTGTCTCTCTAATTCTATTATGTTTTCAAAACTAGCCTTTCTATTGGTAGCTCCTAATCTTATATAGGTTCCGTTATTTTTCCCTTGAGACTTTAGATAATATGGAACTAAATTTCCCTTATGAACCTCTATAACCAATATTATTAGACCTTCTATATTTTTAGTATAGATTTCAGGGATTATATTAGGATAACAACTTTCATAGAGAATAGAAGATATTTTATCTTGAATATCAAAAATATCACCTTCAATACCAACAATATTTCTATTATCATCAACACCGATAATTAATTTACCACCTGCCGTATTAGAAAAAGCAATTATAGATTTAGCGATACTCTGATTATTGGGTAGTTTTTGTTTAAATTCTAAAACCTTACTTTCTCCTAATTTTATTTCATCTTCTAATTTCAATTTTTTCACCTTCTATTTTTTTCATAAATTTATATTTATTTTATTATAACATAAATATAAGTAAAGGATTCTCAAAATTGATACTCTTTTTTTTAAAAAATTTTCCTTTTAAAAAGTCCACAACTTGTGGGCTTTTATCTGTAGAATAAAATTGATACTCTTTTTTCATACACTTTAACTTCTTTATTTTCTAAATAACAAAATAATCGCGGACAAAATTTAAAGAAAATCGAAGACAGAATAAGAAATAATACTAAATAAAAAGACAGTAAATTTATACTGTCTTTCTAAGCTTTATTTTATTGATATCTATTTTGAAAGTTACAAAAGAATTATTGAGGAACTTTCAAATCAATAATTAATCGATTAACTCTCTATTACATGTAAAACATTTCTTTTTTTTAGTATAGAAAATATATATTTTACATCCAATCCC
>NZ_JBATVM010000299.1:0-2874 GCF_049671765.1 Psychrilyobacter sp. | reverse complement strand
CCACCATATATATTTTTTACAATTTTTCCAATTTTATTTTCTATAGTATCTTCAGTATCATAAAGGTAATCAAACGTATTTTCCTTAGTTTCAATTTCATTCATAACTAATTTAGCTAACTCTATTCCACCTTCTCCACCATCAGCCCATACATTACATAAAGCTACAGGTACACCTAATTCTTCACAATGAGTTTTGATGAAGTTTAATTCAGCTTCAGTATCTGTAATAAATCTATTCATAGCTACTACTACCGGAAGTCCAAAGCTCTTCATGTTTTCAATATGCTTATCTAAGTTTTCTATTCCTTTTGCAAGTGCATCTACATCTTCGTTAGATAACTCTTTTGAATTCTTTCCACCATGTAACTTAAGAGCTTTTACTGTTGCTACAATAACTACAGCACTAGGTTTTAATCCACCTTTTCTACATTTGATATCTAAAAACTTTTCTGCTCCTAAATCTGCTGCAAATCCAGCCTCTGTTATTGCATAATCAGATAACTTAAGTGCCATCTTAGTTGCTAACATTGAATTACACCCATGAGCTATATTAGCAAATGGTCCACCATGAATTATAACTGGAGTATTTTCTAATGTTTGAACTAAATTTGGCTTAATTGCTTCTTTTAATAAAGCCGCAATAGCTCCTTCTATTTTTAAGTCACTTACTTTAATTGGATTTCCTGATTTATCAAATGCAAATACTATGTTGCTGATTCTGTTTTTTAAATCCATAATAGAATCTGATAAACAAAGGATAGCCATTATTTCAGACGCTACAGTTATTTGGAACGAATTTTCTCTAGGGATTCCATTTGCGACTCCACCAATTCCAATTACTATGCTTCTAAGAGATCTATCATTCATATCCATTACTCTTTTAAAAACTATCTTATTTATATCTATGTTTAATTTATTTCCATGTTTAATGTGGTTATCTATACAAGCTGAAACAAGGTTATGTGCTGTTCCTATTGCATGTAGATCTCCTGTGAAATGTAAATTGATGTCTTCCATTGGAATTACTTGAGAATGTCCTCCACCAGTAGCTCCTCCTTTCATTCCAAATACAGGGCCAAGAGATGGTTCTCTTAATGCTGCTATAGATTTTTTTCCTAACTTATTCATAGCCTGTGTAAGACCTACAGTAACTGTTGATTTTCCTTCTCCAGCTGGTGTAGGAGTAATTGCTGTCACTAAGATTAATTTACCATCTTTTTTATCTTTATTCTTTTCCAATATATCCAAACTTAATTTTGCTTTGTACTTTCCATATTGATCGTAATCATCTTCTAATAAGTTGATTTTTGCTGCAATTTCTTTAATGTTTAATATCTTGGCTTCCTGAGCTATTTGAATATCTGTTTTCATTATGCCTCCTTAAAATAAAAGTCCTAAGTACACACTTATTTCAATGCGGACCTAGGACTATTGAATAATTTTTTCCATTTTTATCAGCCTAATTTTATAGTACATTTCATTCCCCCACTTCCCCCTGTGTTGAGGAATTATATTGTTCTATTTGAGGATACTATACCATAAGAAATTTTAAAAAGCAATAAATAGTCTCTATATTTAGAAAAAAAATTTGGTTTTCCTTGAATAATATAGCATACTTGTAATAGAACAATACATTTTTATAATTGAGGAGTGTGATATATTTATGATTGGAATTTATATATTGATTGGAGTTGTTGTTATTATTTTTTTACTCAAAGGATCTAAAACAAAAGATTCACATGAAATAATCAACGAAAAAGATGAACTTGCAATAAAAAATAAGGATATTTTAAAAGAAAAAATTCAAAATGACTTAAAAAATAACAAGATAGACCATGTATTTATATCATCTCATTCAAAAAAATATCACACTAGAAAATGTCGATATTATAATGATACTATGTCTGAGCTTTCTTTAGACATAGCTAAAAAAGAAGGATATATCCCTTGTAAAATATGTAACCATAAAAAAGATATCTCTACCTAGTATAGGTGGAGATATCTTTTTTACTAAATAAATTATATTTTAGTGACATTTCCTTCAAGCATATTTTTTAGATAAAAATAAATAGCTAGCGCTTTTCAATCCCTTGCCCCCATCTTGGGGGGGTGATATAATAACTATTATGACTACTACTCTTAAAAAAATCTTACCCATGAGAAAATAAAAGTTTTTTATCATTCTTCTTATTTTTTCACATTCTTTACTTTGCCTAAATTACTTTTCTCACTTCTAAAAATTGTTTTTTACTAAAGCTGTTTTTATGTTATACTTATTTTCATTTTACATAGAAACCATTTGCTTATAAGTCTAAAGTCTATATTGAAAAGTAGATTTGCTAACTCTCTTTACACTTAATCAAAAGTATCTTAATCCCCTTTTTACTTCGCCTAAAGAAATATATAACTTTTCTAATTATCAAAAGGAATTTATTAACATAGTCTAAGTTAATATTTAAACGCTCAAAAAAAATCACTTAACTATCAAACTCTTTTTCTATGTAATTCCCAAATAATTAAAAAAATCCGAATAAAATATTCGGATAAAATTTCTTATGGCAGTCCAGTAGGGACTCGAACCCTAAACCCACGGTTTTGGAGACCGTTACTCTACCAATTGAGCCACTGGACTATAAATATTTAATGATTATTAAACATTCAAAACTATATAATAATGTTTTTCTACCCATAAAGGGCATCACCAATATTTCTAAAATTTACTTTCGTAAATTAAGAATAGTGAGATAAATTAACTCTTTCGTTCTAAATCAATTTTGCTTTAGGTTAAGTGTTCGTCATATTAGTATTGGTCAGCTAAAGACTTCACAGCCCTTACACCCCCAACCTATCAACCTCGTAGTCTCCAAGGTGA
>NZ_JBATVM010000298.1:0-2528 GCF_049671765.1 Psychrilyobacter sp. | reverse complement strand
ATATAATCTTTTCATCTCACATATATCTCCTGAAATTTTACGCAATGCAATACACCCTGCAGGTTTACTATCAACCAATACTAATATTAAAACTCCATGAGGTGGTCCATATTTTCCTGGTAGTGCGTTAAACTCCTCCTCAAAATTTTGAAAAGTTAATTCTATTTCTAAAGACTGAGAATACTCTAGAAAAAGTTTTTTGATATCTTCTATCATATCTTGTCCAGTTATAAGTTTAAATTCAATAATTTGCTTCTTATTTTCAGTAATAGGTTTCATAGTCTTAACTCCTTTTTCTCAAGGTAATAAATGAATATTAAATATTATTTTTGAATCTCATCAGAAAGAATTACTAAATCCCATTCGAATAATTCACATCCATACAAATTTCTTTCTATTAGAGGATCATTGTCAGCAATCTCTCTTGCTTCTATTAAATCTTTAGCTTGAAAAACTATCATTCCACCAGGTGCATTTGAAAATCCACCACCAACAAAATATCTCTTAGATGCAACTTCACTCAAATATTCAATATGATCATTAAAATCATCTGAACTAGCTTTACTTCCTTCTACTTTATAATCAATTCTTGCAAATAATTTATCGCCTTTTTTCATAGCGCCTCCGAATATTTTTTTCTCCATTCAAGTTGTGTTTCTACAGTAGCCCTGTATTCTTTCGTCTATTTCTTCAACTGAATAATCCCACCATTTTATTTCAAGTAACATTCATATTTTCATTATTTTATTAAAGTTTTAATAAATTTTTCCTCTAATGGATAGATATCATATGCCCCTAACAATTTATGTTTTAAACAATACTTAAAAGTTTCTTCTATTCCTTCTTTAAAAGAATACTTTATCGTTCCACCTGTTTGAATTAATTTAGAAATATCTCCATATAAATTCTCAGTTCTAAAAGGAAACCATTCTCTTACTTTAATGTTACTCTCATCTATCTCTTTAATTATAGCTTTTTTCCCTACTACTTCTCCCATAACATTTATCATTTCTTTAAAATTAATATGCTCATTCCCTGATATATTAAAAATATTATTATTAAAATCATCATTTTCAATTGCTTTAAAAATATTATTCGCTAAATCTTTAACATATCCAAATTGAATAATTGTTTCCTTTGAAGGAATAAAAATTGGCTTTTCATCTAAAATTCTGTTAAAAAAATAAATTTCTCTATCTAGGTTATTTTCAGGTCCAAAAATATAAAAAGGTCTAAAAATGATGAAATTAAAAGTATTTTCTTCAGAAAACTCCTTTAGGATTTTTTCACATAAGAATTTATTTAAAGCATAATCTCCCCATACTAAGTTCCCACCTATTTTATTATTTTCTCTCACTGGTAACTCCTCTATATTTTCATAAACAGAAGCGCTACTTATAAATATATATTTTTTATATCTACCTCTAAGAGCTTCTAAAGACATTTTAATTTGAACCGGTTCATAAGATGATACATCAATAATAGCTTCAAATTTATGTTTGTCTAAAAGCTTTTGTAAATCTTTTTTACTATTACGATCACCTTTCAAATGCACTGCTTTTGGAGAATTTTTTCTTTTCCCTCTATTAAAAACATATACTTGATATTCTTCTCCTATTAATTTATTAGATATGTGCTTTCCTAAAAATTGATTTCCACCAAAAATTAAAACTTTTTTCACTTTAATACCTCCACAACTCATCTCAGTGATTAAAATATAGATGATCTTATTTATTTTTGTACTGTTTTATCGACTTATAGATATCTCGCCCTTTAGCTTATGTTTTGTATTTTTTAATTTTTATAAATTTATATTATTATACCATACCAACAGTTTCTTGGATTTCAAATTATAAAATAATCTCGGATAACGTTTTAATAAAACCAAAGACAAAAAAATAAATGATACTAAATAAAAAGACAGTCAATTTATACTGTCTTTCTAAGTTTTATTCTATTGATATCTATCATGAAAGTTACAAAAAAATTAAACGAACTCTTTTTCTACACCTCTTTTTTAAGCTGATCAACCCATTTTTCAATCCTAGAAGATGTTAGATTATCTTGATTATTTATATCTAGTGCAAGACCTATTAACTGGTTGTTTTCCAAAGCTTTACTGTCAGAAAAATTATAACCTTCTCTGGAAGTCATCCCTATTATTTGTCCTCCGGCATTTCTAGCTGCCTTTCCTATAATACCTATAGCATCACAGAATGTATCTCCATATGATTCTTGGTCACCCGTTCCGAAAACACCTACTTTTTTCCCTAATAAATTTATATTTTCTAAAATATCAATCCTGTCATCCCAATCATCCTGAAGTTCTCCATATCCCCAAGTAGAAGATCCGAACAAAATTAAGTCTAAACAATCAATATTTTTTATTCCTAAAGATATAGGCACAACTTCTGCACCTAATTTCTCTCCTAAAACTTGAGCTATTGATTCCGTATCACCTATTGTGCTTCCATAATAAATTCTTACTTTCATATTTCCTCCTTATTTTCAAATTGTTTGTTCTACAA
>NZ_JBATVM010000297.1:0-2049 GCF_049671765.1 Psychrilyobacter sp. | reverse complement strand
ATATTATCCTTTGAAATAAATTTTTTACCGAAAATTCTTTATCATTTGACTAAACAATTTATTTTTTTTGCATATCTTGAAATTTATAATTTCCTAAATAATAAAAAATCTTCCTATACGGAAGATTTTTTTATTATCTAAGAAGTTACCATGAGTTGTGCTTATCTGAATACAATATCACATTGCTTTTTAATTTTTTTATTGGTATCATTATCTTAAATAAGAGATGTTAGAGGAGGTAATATGAAAATAATGCACCTAGGTGATCTTCATATTGGAAAAAAAGTTAATGGGTATTCTATGATTGAAAATCAAAAGGATATTTTAAAACAAATATATAGCACAATTTTAAAATATAAAGTAGAAACTGTTCTAATTGCAGGTGATATCTATGATAGGTCTGTTCCATCAGAGGAAGCTACCCAATTATTAGATGATTTCCTGTCACATTTAATCAATGTATTAAATATTCGTGTAATTGCCATTAGTGGTAATCACGACAGTCCTACAAGACTTGATTTTTCAGGAGAAATACTTGCAAAACAAGGTCTTTATATCCTTGGAGAATATAAAAAATTAGTAAATAAAATAAGTATAAATAATTTTGATTTTTATTTGATGCCCTTTGTTACCCCTGCTACAATAAGAAAAAAATTTGAAACTATTATAGAAGAAAGGGAATTAGTTATCTCTACCTATGATGATACTATGAAATTTATTGCAGGTGAAGCGACTAAAAATTTAGATAGTAGTAGAGTTAATATAGCCCTCTACCATGGGTTTGTTATTGGCAGTGGTGATGATGAAAAAGAAATTGAAAAGGAAGATTCTGTAAAACCCTTAGCTATAGGAGGAAAGGAATCTGTTGCTGAAAAATATTTTTTAGATTTTGATTATACAGCTTTAGGCCATCTTCATGGTAACCGAAAAGTTAAAAGTGAAAGGGTTAGATATGCAGGTTCTCCTATAAAATATTCTTTTTCTGAAAAAAATCAAAAAAAATCACTGACTATCATAGATATTGATAAAGATAAATTTGATTTAGAACAAATTGAAATAAAAGATAGATATCCTATGATTGAATTAAAAGGTACTTTTGAAGAAATTATGAAAGCTAATATAGACTGTAATGCATATCTCAAGATCACTCTCACTGAAAGTGTCTTAGATGCCATGAATAAACTTAGAAGTAGATATTCTCAGATAATGGAATTAGGAATAGAGATTCCAACTACTGATTCTATCCATAAAGATCACTCCTCCAAAGAGATCCATAACATCCCGATTGATGAACTATTAGAAGATTTAGCTCAAAGTGTAGGAGTCAAAATAAATAGTGAGGAGATGGAGCAACTAAGAAATATTCTCAATGAAATCAAGGAGGTAGCACTTTAATGAGACCTATAAGACTTAAGATGATGGGAATTGGTCCCTATGCTAGTGAAATCGATCTTGACTTTTCTAAACTCAATGAGGAGGGATTATTTCTTATTACTGGATCTACAGGAGCAGGAAAAACATCTATATTTGATGGGATTACCTATTCTCTATTTGGAAAAGTAAATTTTGATGATAGTGAAAAGAAAAATGGTATCATCTGTGACTATATAGATGATAAGGAAAAATCTAAAGCATATGTAGAATATACATTTGATCTAGATGGTATTGAATACCGTGTGAGAAGAAGTCCTGCATATGAGTATATCAATAGAAACAATAAACTTGATAAAAAAAGTGAACGGGTAGAGATTGAATTTAAAGATGAGATAAAAACCAAAACTAAAGAGGTAAATAAATTCATCGAAGAAGATATTATAAAACTAGATTACGAACAGTTTAAAAAGATAATTATGCTAGCTCAAGGTTCTTTTAGTGAATTTATTAAATCCAATTCCAAAGAAAAATCAGAGATACTAAAGCAGATTTTTAATACTGATATATATGACAAAACTAGCTATAAACTCAAAGATAAAACAGAAAATATAAGAAAAACTATCTATAAGAGTAAAGGAGACCTCTTTGCTTCCTTGAAAACTTTAGAGATAGAAG
>NZ_JBATVM010000296.1:0-1989 GCF_049671765.1 Psychrilyobacter sp. | reverse complement strand
GCAATTTGTTCAGGAGTTCTTTGGGAATTATTTCTTATATTTAAATCCGCTCCATAGTTCATAAGAATTTCAAATATCTCATTATCATTTATTTCTACTGCTATATGAGCAGGGGTATCACCTTTTTTATTTCTTGCATTTATATTTGCCCCAAGATCAGCAAACGTCTCTACACCATAGATATTTTGAATTTTTACAAGTTTATGAAGAGGTGTATTTCCGTCTTCATCTTCAAGGTCTAAAGTTTCAAAATTGAAGTTTTTTAAAAAATCATTCAAATTCCCTTCGTTTAAATCTTTAAATATTTTCATTGTTCCTCCTAAAATTTTATACAAAAAAATAATTTATTTTTTAATTCTATTAGTTTTAAAAGAATAAACTTAATTTTAATGTGAATTTAACTATAATTTTTAAATAACTAATATTTGTGTCGTTAAATAACGCATTCCATCATAAAAATTATGTATTTAAAACACTTTCCATTTGAATAATACATTTTGAACGTAAAATTGCATATATATGACATGAATGAATATTAGTAAGATATTTTATTCTATTCTAATTCAAAAGTCAACATAATTTTTGATAGATTTATATTTTATTTTTATAGGTTGTTTTATGAGAAAAAAGTTATAAAATAATTGTTGATAAATCGAAAAAAATATAGTATTATATTTTCGATTAAGAGAAACATTTTTCCTGAGATATTATTATTTTTACAATTAAAGGAGATAGTTTTTTTTAATAATTTTTGTAAAAGGAGAAAAAAATATGGATCTAAAAGAATTGGAAATGATTATGAGTTCAAAGGACTTTGATAGATTTCTTGAACTTTATGAGATGGAAGAGGAAATATATACCCCAGAATGGTTTGAAATAGAAGAAATGAAAGATGAGATTCTTGAACAATATGGTCTAGATGATCTCTATGGGTTTAAAATAAACGATGATAATGATGACGATGACGAATATTACGATGATGATTACTAAAAAGAAATTTTTCATCTCTTTTTTCATTGGCATTTCTTTCATTTAAAAAATTATGATTGTGTCTTTTTTTGTTATGTTTGTAGTAATGAAATGCTATATATGATAAAATTTATTAAATGATATTTGGTGGTGTTTTTTAATGAAAAGGGAGTTTTATAAATACTTTAAGGTTGTTATAGGTTGTATTATAGGTAGTTTCGGAATGGTAATAATAATGAAATCCAATATAGGCTCTTCTCCGTGGTTAGTTTTTCATCAAGGTTTAGCAATGGAATTAGGGATAAGTATAGGAACAGCTATGATGTTGGTTAATATGATTTTATTAATTGTGGGCTGGCGACTTGGTGAACCATTTGGGAGTGGAACAATTATAAATGCTATTGTTTTTAGTTTTATGGTAGATTTTATTATAAATAGCGATATAATCCCTAGTGGAGTAAATCTATTTTCTGGGATAGTTATGACATTAATAGGAACTGTGATTTTATCATTGGGAATATATATGTATGTACATAATGGTCTTGGATGCGGACCAAGAGATGCTTTGATGGTAGGTCTTGTAAAGAAAACTGGAAAACCAGTGAAGATAATTAGAAGTACTATAGAAATAAGTGTAACAATTTTAGGATATTTTATGGGTGGAATTGTAGGAATTGGGACTATTATCTATGCGATTATAATTGGATATTTAGTTCAATTTATGTTTAAGGTTTTTAAATTTAATGTTAATGAATTAAAACAAAGAACCATTAAAGAGGAATTAATTTTATTGAAAAATTATATAGTAAATTAATTTGATAAATGGAGATATTAAAAATAGCTATTCGGGAGTCATTTAACTTTGTCTCCCTTTTTTAATGATTTTAATTTTTTTCCCATCTTTCACTAAAACTTCTAAAAATACGCTTTCTTTAATAATTTCAGCATCAACAGTACTTTTAGGTATTGCATCCAAACAATTAATTGAAAATGTTATATCTGGAGTCGTTATTACGTTTT
>NZ_JBATVM010000295.1:0-21062 GCF_049671765.1 Psychrilyobacter sp. | reverse complement strand
TAAAAAATACGGAGATTTATATTACCCTTAAAATTTTAAAACTCAATACTTTTGAAGAAGCTTATTTTTTAAGCTCCTTTTTGCATATACTTTTTTATTTATATTATCCTTTGAAATAAATTTTTTAACGAAAATTCTTTATCATTTGACTAAACAATTTATTTTTTTTGCATATCTTGAAATTTATAATTTCCTAAATAATAAAAAAAAGACAGGTCCAAGACCTGTCTAATTAATTACTTTCTGATTCCTAATTTAGTGATTAACGTTCTATAACCATCTAAATCTTTCTTGATCATATAGTCTAATAATCTTCTTCTTTTACCAACCATTTTCATTAGTCCTAATCTAGAATGGTGATCCTTCTTGTTAGTTCTTAAGTGATCAGTTAAGTGATTAATTCTTTCAGTTAATATTGCTACTTGTACCTCAGTACACCCTGTATCTGTTGCTGATTTTCCGAAATCTTTAATGATTTCTGCTTTAGTTCTCATTGCCATTGTTTGTTCCTCCTAAAAAATTAAATTATCCAAACCAAGCCAAGGGCGACACCCCAAAACCTAGATATGAATTTAAAGTATTATAACAAAATAACAACATTTTGTAAAGGGTATTTTCACTTGAACCCAAGGGGAAAATTAAAGTAATTTTTTTAGATACTTTCCAGTATAGGAAGTTTTAGACTTAATTATTTCTTCAGGTGTTCCTGTAGCTATAATCTCACCACCACCATCTCCACCTTCAGGACCAATATCTATAACATAATCAGCTGTTTTCACCACATCTAGATTATGCTCAATTATAATTACACTATTCCCCTTATCTACCAATCTATTTAAAACTTCTAGTAATTTCCTAATGTCTTCAAAATGAAGCCCTGTGGTAGGCTCATCCAATATATAAATTGTATGACCTCTGCTCATCTTAGATAGTTCTGTTGCTAATTTTATCCTTTGAGCCTCTCCCCCAGATAGAGTAGTAGCAGGCTGACCTAATTTTATATAATCTAATCCTACATCTATTAGCACCCTTAATCTTCTCTCTAAAGGTGGAATCTTATTGAAAAGTCCATAGGCTTCTCCTACACTGAGATCTAAAATTTCAGATATATTTTTTCCTTTATACTCTATTTCCAAAGTTTCACGATTATATCTTTTTCCTTTACACACTTCACATTCTACATACACATCTGGCAAAAAGTTCATCTCAATCTTAATAATTCCAGCTCCTTGACATGCTTCACACCTTCCACCTTTTACGTTAAATGAAAATCTTCCTTTTTGATACCCACGGAGTTTGGCTTCATGAGTTTCAGCAAATATCCCACGAATATCATCAAACATCTTAGTATAGGTAGCGGTATTTGATCTAGGAGTTCGACCTATTGGACTTTGATTTATATCTATCACCTTATTTAACTGCTCTATCCCCTTTATTTTTTTATAATCTAAAGGATATAATTTTCCTTTATTCAACTTATTAAATAATACAGGGTATAGAGTTTGATTAATCAAGGTCGATTTCCCACTACCGCTAACTCCTGTAACTGCCGTCATTATTCCTAGCGGTATTTTTACATTTACATCTTTTAGATTATTTCCACAAGCTCCTAATAATTCCAAACGTTCTTTAGATTTACGTCTTTTTTTAGGAATTTCTATACTGATCTCTCCCTTTAAATATTTCCCCGTAAGAGATTTTTTAGATTTCATAATCTGTTTAGGAGTTCCCTTGGCTACTATCTCTCCTCCAAATCTACCAGCTCCAGGCCCTAGATCAAATATATAATCTGATTGCATCATAGTATCTTCATCATGTTCTACAACTATCAAAGTATTTCCCAATTCCTTGAGTCTATTAAGTGTTTTCAATAATTTGTCATTATCTCTCTGATGGAGCCCTATACTAGGTTCATCCAATACATAGAGTACTCCAGTCAAACCACTCCCAATCTGAGTAGCTAGCCTAATTCTTTGAGATTCTCCTCCAGATAATGTTCTTGTCTCACGGGCAAGGCTCAAATAATCTAAACCTACATTTATCATAAAGTTAAGACGTTCTCTTATTTCCTTTAATATATCCTTAGCAATAGCCTCTTCCTTGGGATTTAATATAAGTTCATTAAAAAATACCAGACAATCTTTTATGCTTAAAAAACTCACGTCCATAATATTCATATTATTTATTTTAATAGATAACACTTCATCTCTAAGTCTCTTACCGTGACAACTATTACAGGTTCTACGCATCATATATTTATTCTCTATCTCATCTTTCATAGATTCAGAGCCAGTTTCATAATATCTTCTCTCTAAATTTTTCACTATTCCTTCAAAATTTTTCATCCCATTATAACTAAATTCTCGTCCTATATAATCGACTTTAAATTTTTTACCAGAACTACCATAAAATATGACATCTCTATCTTTCTTTGTTAATTTTTTAAAAGGTTTATCTAGATCTATCTTAAAAGCTTTTGCCATGGCAGAAAATATTGTCCACACATATCCTTTTGTACTTGAAGCTCCAGGAATATATAACCCTCCATCACTAATGGACTTATTTTCATCTATAATCAGTTTATTTTCATCGACCTCTAGTTTTTTTCCTAATCCATTACACTCCGGACAAGCCCCATAAGGAGCATTAAAAGAAAATAATCTTGGGTTAATATCAGGTATTTCTATATCCTCATGATTAGGACAAGTAAAGTTCTCACTATAAGAATGGTCTAATCCATTTATATTAGCTATCACTCTCCCTTCAGATAATCCAATAGAACTCTCTATTCCATCTGTTAGCCGAGTCAAAAATTCGATTTCTTTTTTTATTATCAATCTATCTATGACAACCTCTATATTATGTTTCTTATTTTTATCTAGATCTATCTCATCTTCTAAATATAATATTTCTCCGTCTACTCTGGCCCTTACAAATCCTTTTTTTATTAAATTGATAAATAAATTTTTATGGGTACCCTTCTTGTCTTTTATCACTGGTGATAAAAGTAGAAGTTTGTCTCCTAATTTTCCTTTCTCCATAATAGTATCTACTATTTCATCTACACTCTGTTTTTTTACTGGTGAATTACATATAGGACAATATGCAGTCCCAATATGAGCGTAGAGTAATCTCATATAATCATATACCTCAGTCATTGTCCCTACTATTGATCTAGGGTTTTTATTTGTTGTTTTCTGTTCGATTGAAATTGCTGGAGATAGCCCTTCTATACTATCTAGATCTGGTTTTGTCATCTGCCCAATAAATTGTCTTGCATAGGCTGATAAACTTTCTACATATCTTCTTTGCCCTTCAGAATATATTGTGTCAAAGGCAAGGGAGGATTTTCCACTACCACTTACTCCTGTAATAACTACAAATTTATGTTTTGGTATCTCTAAATTTAAATTTTTAAGGTTATGTTCACGTGCTCCTTTAATAATGATTTTATTATTCACAATTCCCTCCTTATTCTATAATCTTTCTGTCTATAAACTATATTACACCATATACGTTTAATCTTACAAATAAAAAGATTAACCTTCATATTTTTTTACTTTTATTTTTTATAATTATGATGTACTTTTCTCTCATTCTTTCATAAATAATTTTAAAATAATTCTATAATTTATTAAAAAAAGAGTAAAATATAATGTTAAGCTTAATATATAGTCTTTATTTTTTAAAAACAAAGACTTTTGTCCTATATATCATGGATTAATAGTTATAAAATAATTATGAGTATAAAATTATAAAAAATAAGGAGGTCGTTATGAAAAATATAGATAGAGCTATAATTATCGTACTTGACAGTGCTGGTGTAGGAGAATTACCCGATGCTAACGATTATGGAGACACAGGATCAAATACCTTTGGTCATATTGCAAGTTCTACAGGTGGAATAAGTCTCCCCAATATGGAAAAATTAGGTTTAGGAAATTTAACAGATATACAAGGTGTAGCTAGGACTACAGAATGTTGCAGTGGAAAATCATTGGGAGCTTATGGAAAAGCTAAAGAAGCTTCTAAAGGAAAAGACACTACAACAGGTCATTGGGAGATTGCCGGTATAATCAACGAAACACCTTTTCCAACATATCCAAATGGATTCCCAAAGGAAGTTTTGGATGAATTAGAAAAAAGAACAGGAAGAAAAATTCTTTGTAACATGCCATATTCAGGAACTAAAGTCTTAGATGATTATGGTGTGGAACAAAAAGAAACTGGAGCTTGGATAGTTTATACTTCCGCTGATCCAGTACTACAAATAGCAGCCCATGAAGAAGATATTCCTCTAACAGAATTATATAAAGCATGCGAAATAGCATTGGAAATATGTGCTGAGATGGCTCCTGTAGCTAGAGTAATTGCTAGACCCTACCTTGGAGATGGAGTAGGAAACTTTAAAAGAACTCCTAATAGACATGACTATTCAGTAGTCCCTCCAAAAGCTACACTTTTAGATAAAATTAAAGATAAAGGTTTAGATGTAGTCGCTATTGGAAAAACTAGTGATATCTTTGCAGGTGTAGGAGTAACCGATACTCGTAAAACAAATATTGATAACATGGATGGAATCAACAAAACTATAAAAGCTCTTAAGGAAGATACTAAGGGTCTTATTTTTACAAATTTAGTTGATTTTGATATGAATTTTGGACATAGAAGAAACCCGGAAGGATACAAAAAAGCACTAGAAGAATTTGATAATAAACTACCTGAAATTGTGGATAATATGAAAGATGGAGATCTTTTGATATTAACTGCCGATCATGGATGCGATCCTACATATGAAGGAACAGATCATACTAGAGAATATATTCCTATCCTTACATATGGACATGGATTAAAAAAAGGAGTAAACTTAGGAGACAGAGAATCATTTGCTGATATAGCTTCTACTATTGAAGAAATAATCTTAGATTCAAATGAGTTGCCTGGAACTAGTTTTGCTAAAGATCTATTTAAATGTTGTGGTAGTGGTAATAATCACAGTCATCATAAACATGGGAAAAATCATAAATGTCAATGTAAATAAAAATAAAACTCCTACTTCTTATGGTTTCGTAAAGATGAAAAATAAGAATAAAGGAGTTAAAAAATAGGGGGAAAATATAAGATGAGTATACATATTAATGCAAAAAAAGGTGATATTGCAGAAACAGTTTTATTACCAGGAGATCCACTTAGAGCAAAATGGATTGCTGATACATTTTTAGAAGATGTAATTTGTTATAATGAAGTTAGAGGGATGTACGGATATACTGGTACTTATAAAGGTAAAAAAGTATCTGTTCAAGGAACTGGTATGGGAATCCCATCTATCTCTATCTATGTAAATGAATTAATCAAAGACTTTGGAGTAAAAAACTTAATCAGAGTAGGATCTGCGGGTTCTTATAGAGAAGACATTAAAGTCAGAGATATCGTTTTAGCTATGTCAGCTTCTACAAATTCAGGATTAAACAGAATAAGATTTAATGGTGCAGACTATGCTCCTACAGCTGATTTTGAACTAATGATGAAAGCTATCAAATCTGCTGAAGAAAAAGACATCAAAGTAAAGGCTGGAAACGTATTTACTTCTGATGAATTTTATGGTGACAACTTCGATGATTATAAAAAATGGGCATCATATGGTGTGTTATGTGTAGAGATGGAAACGGCTGGTTTATATACTGTAGCAGCTAAATATGGAGTAAAAGCACTTACTCTACTGACTATCTCTGATCACTTAGTAACTGGAGAGGAAACTACTTCTGCTGAAAGACAAACTACTTTTAGTGGAATGATCGAAATAGCATTGGGTACTTTAGAAAAATAAGGTAATCTCGATCTATAATATAAAAAATTATATGTTATAATACAAAGGGCATACCATTTGGTATGCCTTTTGATACCCTTAGGCAATGTGACTTTTCATCCAGTTAGACATAATTTAAATTCTTGTAATTTTTAATCCATTCAATAAAAATTTATAATTTTCTATATAATTAAAAAAGAGGTGAGAGTATGTTAAATGAAAAAGAGATATTAGAATTAATCGACGAAGCTATCATAGCTCGTGAAAGTGCATATGCAAAATTTTCAAATTTTAAAGTAGGAGCTGTCCTAATCGACGATAGAGCCAATCATTATTCAGGGTGTAATGTAGAAAATTCATCTTATGGATTATCTATGTGTGGGGAAAGAAACGCCATCTTTCATGCTGTTTCTAAAGGGATGAAGAAGATTAAAGTTATAGCTATTGTAGGAGATACAGAGGGTCCTCTCTCTCCGTGTGGTGCTTGTAGACAAGTTATAAATGAATTCTCCACGGAAGACACTATTGTTATTATGGCAAATATGAAAAAAGAGTATAAAGTAGTTAAATTTATAGATCTATTTCCATATGGATTTAGATTATAGATAAGAAAAAAAGTCGTGAAAATTAAAAAATTTTACGACTTTTTTCTTTATACATTATGAATTATTTTTTCACTTCTTCACTAAAATTCACATAATAATTAGTTTGACCTAAATCAGTAACCGACCCTGTAACTAAATCAACTATTACACCAAAAGGTAAGAAAATACTCCCACTAAACCAGCCATTAAAACCATAGTCTAAAGGAACCATAACTTTTTCTCCCGTATCTGTATTTTCAGCCATTAAAATATCTTTTCTCCAACCAGTACTCGCCACATATATTGCATTAGAATTTCCCATTGGTTGATAGTTTAAATATAACTTTACTTTTGTGTCCACGTTTGAATTAACAGTTACTAACTCTGTTCTTCTAGACATCATTGTCCCACAACTCGTAAATACTAACGTTAATAACCCTATCAACATTACCTTCATCATTTTTTTCATATTCTTCCTCCTAATTTAATTAAAAATAACTCAAATCAGTATAGCATTTTTCTTAATCATAAATTATTAATTTTTTTTAATCTTATTTGAGTTAAGACCATTAATCTTTTCAATTTTGATATTATTGACAGTAATTAAAAATGCCTATATAATGAATGATTGAAATTAATATTCATGTCACACTTAAAAGTGCTATATGTATAAACTGGAGGAATAAAATGAAAATAGTTATTGCTGGTGGAGGAGATGTAGGAGTAAAGATAGCCGAGAAACTCATCTACGAAAACCACGATGTTACAATTTTAGAAAAAGACCCACAACTAATCAGAACCTTACAAAGTAAATTAGATGCCATGATTATATCGGGAGATGCAACTAATATCAATGCTCTTATTGAAGCAAACATCTTAAATGCCGATTCTTTTATCGCAGTTACAAATAATGATAGCGAGAATCTTTTAGCTTGTAATATTGTAAAAAAATGCTGTAAAAAGAATATATCTATAACTTGTAAAATAGATAGTTATTTCCAATATTTTAATGAAGAATATATTTCTCCTAAAGATTTTGGGATAGAAACTATTATAAAACCACTAGAAATTACTGTTGCAAAAATTATGGAACTTATGAACAATCCAAATGTATTCGAAATTATGAACTATGCTGATAATATGGCTCAATTAGTAGGAGTTAAAGTTAAAAGAAATTTTAAATTTAGAGGGATTCCTATTTCTGAAATTTCTTCAAAAGATAATATTTTTTCAAAAGTTAGATTAGTCGCCATCCAAAGAGAAGGCAAACTTATCGTTCCAAATGGACAAGATGTAATCTATCCTAAAGATAAATTGTATTTAGTCGGAAAAACAGACATCGTAAAAAAAATAGTTGAAAAACATTTTTCTAGCCCTATGAATTTAAAAAATATAATTATTGTTGGCGGAACCAAACATGCCATAGAACTTTCTAAAGCTCTCAATAATTCCAAAAAGAATATCACAATTATTGAAGAGGATAAGTTTAGATGTAAAAAATTAAGTTTTCTACTAGATAATGTCCTTATTATGAATGGTTCGGCTACTGATTCTCATCTTATGGATGAAGTTTCTATAGAAGATTCTTGTGTAATTAGTATGAGCGATAATGATGAATACAATATTTTATCCGCATTTACAGCTAAAAAATACGGTGCTTCTAAAACTATGTGTATGGTAAAAAATAGTTTTATTGTCAACTTGATCAACAACCTTGATCCTATTGATACCGTATTTTCTCCCCACGCACTTACAATTGGAGAGATATTAAAACATACAAGGAAAACAGATCTTTTCTCAGTCTCTCCATTTACAGAGATTGATGCAGAGACTATAGGTATAAATGTTACTCAAAATTCACCGATCCTAAATATTCCTATAAAAGATATTACTTTCCCTGAAAAATCTATAATAGGTGTAATAATTAGAGAAAGTAGCGTTATTATTCCTACTGGAGATGACATAATAAAACTAGGAGATAAAGTTATTGTATTCTTACTTCCTGAATCAATTTATGAGGTAGAAAAGATGTTTAGTAACCCAAGATTTGGAGGCAGAAGATGAACTGGAGCTTAATAATAAAAGTACAGGGATATCTTTTACTCATTTTAGGAATTATGATGATTTTCCCTCTTATGATTTCATTTCATTATGGTGGAGGAGATCTCGGTGCTATAGCTCTTTCTATTGGTATAACTTTAGTTACTGGTTTAACCTTTATATTTATATTTAAATCTGATAAAAAATTTAAAGCTAAAGAAGGGTTTGCAAGTGTTTCATTAGGTTGGATCTTAGCATCTCTTTTTGGAGCCTTACCATATTTTTTCCATGGATCTTTTGGTCCATATATAAACTGTGTTTTCGAATCAATGTCGGGATTTACTACCACAGGTTCTACTATTTTATCTGATATAGAATCTATCCCTCGAGGGTTATTATTTTGGAGATCATTGACTCATTGGCTAGGCGGAATGGGAATAGTCTTGTTTACCATTGCTATCTTACCTATGTTTGGAATTGCCCCAGGGCAACTATACAATGCAGAGGTTCCAGGTCCTACAAAGGATAGATTGAGTCCAAAAATAAAAGATACTGCTAAAATATTATGGCTCATCTATATTGGCCTTACTATTATTGAAACTATATTTTTAATGTTTGGTGGAATGGATCTCTATACAGCTATTAACCATTCATTTGCCACTGTAGCTACAGGTGGATTTTCTACATTAAATACCTCTGTATCAGGTTTTAACAGTGTTTATATAGATATAGTTATAACTATATTTATGTTTTTAGCTGGAGTTAACTTTGCACTTCATTTTTACCTTATCAAATGTCGATTTAGAGACTTTTTTTAAGACAGCGAACTGAGGTTTTATACAGCAGTAGTTACTATTACAACTATTTTGATCTCATTGAATATATATTTTTCTTCAGGAATAGAAAAATATACTACAAATTATGGCCGAGCACTCCTTGATTCTGCATTTCAAGTAGTATCTATTACTACTACGACTGGATTTATGACTGCAAACTTTAATTTATGGCCTTCATTTTCTGCCCTCCTCCTAGTTACATTGATGTTTTTCGGTGGTTGTGCCGGATCTACAGGTGGTGGAATGAAACAAATTAGAATATTAATACTATTTAAACATCTATATAATGAAATTAAAAAATTAGCACATCCTAGAGCGTTTTTCTCCCTGAAAGTAGGAGATGAACATGTGGAAAACCACGTAGTTAGAAATGTTTTGGGGTTTTCAATATTATTTGTATTTATTTTTGCTGGATCTACACTTTTTCTAGCAGGAATGGGATATGATATTATCACAAGTTTTACTGCTGCTATCTCCTGCCTTGGAAATATTGGACCAGGACTAGCTAGAGTAGGATCTATTGAAAATTTTGGATTCTTTGACCCATACAGTAAGGGAGTTCTTATCTTTTGTATGCTTTTAGGAAGATTAGAGATATATTCAGTTTTAATATTGGTTTATTCTGTGATATTTAGAAAAAGATAGAGTGGTCTTAATAAATAGCCTTCATATGGCTACAATTTAAAAATAAATAAGGATATAAAAATGCTGGTGGGAATCATCAGCATTTTTATATCCTTAAAATTTCATGGCTAAACTATTGATAAAATGATATAATTATAGGTAAATAAAAAAATGCAAAACAAGGAGATTTATTTTGAACAAAAACATGAAAATAAAAAGAGATACAATATTAAAAGTAAAGGAAAAAATGGAATTAATGGAATTTTTAGCTTTCCACCTACAAGGTAAAAGTAAAAATAACTTAAAATCACTACTTAGCCATGGTCAAATAACTGTAGACAGCCAAATGGTTAGTCAGTTCAATCATGTATTAACTATCGGTCAAGAAGTAAAGATCAACTGGAATAAAGATAGAGAGATAAAAAAGATGCAAGGAGTTCAAATCTTATTTGAAGATGAGAGTATCATCGTTGCAAATAAAGATGCAGGTGTGTTATCAGTATCTACTGGGGGTAGAGATGAAGATACTGCCTATAACAAGTTAAAAGATCACGTTAAATCAAACAATCCTAAGAACAAGATTTTTATTGTCCACAGATTAGATAGAAATACTTCTGGAATAATGATGTTTGCTAAAACTGCTGAAGCTCAACAACTTCTACAAAGTGACTGGAAAAAATATATTATTAGCAGAAAATACACCGTATTAACAGAGGGTAAAGTTGAAAATGATAAGGGAACTATCACGTCTTGGTTAAAAGAAAACACTGCATTTGTAGTTTATTCAAGTAAAACTGATAATGGTGGGAAAAAAGCTATTACAAACTATGAAGTTATCAAAAAAACTACTAACTTTACATTATTAGAAGCATCTCTTGAAACTGGAAGAAAAAACCAAATCAGAGTACATATGCAAGATATCAAACACCCAATTGTAGGAGATAAAAAATACGGTGCTACTGGAAATCCAATCAAAAGATTAGGACTACATGCTAGAGTATTAGAATTTATCCATCCAATAACTGAAAAAGAATATAAATTTGAAACTAAAATCCCTGCTAGTTTTGAAAAAGTGTTTAAAAGAATGAGAAAAAGATAAGTTTTTTAATTTTTCTCTAATTTTAAAGAGAATAGAAATTAACAATAAAAGTAGAAAAAAGTTGTTTTACAGCTTTTTTTCTAATATAATATAGCTGAAGTTTTTTAGTCTACTAATATTAAAAGAGGTGTATAAATGTTTGAATATTTAGACGGTAAGATCACCATAAAAAAAATGGGATATGTTGCCATAGATGTAAATGGTTTAGGTTATAAAGTTTTTGTATCTCTCCAAACTTTAGATAAGATAAAACTAGGAGAAACTACAAGATTATATATCTATAACCATGTAAAAGAAGATATGTTTAAATTAATTGGATTTGCTGAAGAAAGGGAAAGAGATTTCTTTGAAATCTTAATTAATGTAAATGGAATAGGAATGTCCCTTGGACTAGCTATCTTATCTACATTCCCGATTAATGATCTAAAACAAATCATTGCTAATGAGGATACAAAACTACTTACTAAGGTTCCTAAATTAGGAGCTAAAAAATCACAAAAACTCATAGTTGATGTAAAAGATAAGATGAAAAATCTTCAACTTGTAGATAGTGCCGATAGTGGTACTAGTAGCATCAAAGCCCAGTTAGAAGAGGATATCTTCTTAGCTTTAGGAGCACTTGGATACTCTAAAAAAGATATTGACAAATTCGTCACTTCTAAGGACCTTGATTCATATGATAGTATCGAAATGGCCATAAAAGATATACTAAGAAAGATAAGTAAATAATTTTATATTAATAAATTTTGTGAGGAAATTATGTATTATAATGAATATTTTAAAAAAGCGAAATTAAATGGAGATGACATGAACGGAATTATTTGTATTGATGGTGTTGTAGGAGCTGGAAAAAGTACTTTAGGGGATATTTTAGCTAGAGAATTAGGAATTTTATTATTCGAAGAACCTGTTTTAAATAACCCTATTTTAGATAAATTCTACTATGATAAAAAAAGATATAGTTTTCCTCTTCAAATATTTTTTTTGAATAAAAGATTTAAAATGATAAAAGAAGCTAATTTATTGGATGGTTGTGTTATGGATAGGAGTATCTATGGTGATGTTATCTTTGCTAGGATGCTTATGGAAGATGGAGATATGGTTCCTGAAGAATTTGAGCTTTATGAAGAGTTACTTTATAATATGTTAGAACATCTATCTCCTCCTAAACTAATGATCTATTTAGAGTCATCTGTAGAAGGTGCTATTGAGAAAATCACTAGAAGAGGTAGAGAATATGAAAAGGTTGTTCCTAGATCTTATTGGGAAAGTTTGAATCAAAATTATGAAAGTTATTTTAATTCTTATAACCTTTCAAATATCTTAAGAATAAACGTAGATAATGTAGATATCAAAGAAAATCCTATAGATAGGAAATGGTTTGTAGATACAGTTAAAGCTAGATTAAATGAGATAAACTCAAAATAAGTAGCCAAATAAATAGTAATTTAAAAGAGGTATTTTCTATCTATAGAAAATACCTCTTTTTATTTAATTAATAATTTAATCTGCTAGTAATGGCTTTATACTATTTAAAATTACACTTCTAATATTTTCACTTTTTTTACTAAGTTCCTCTATCATTTCTTTCACTTCTAACCTTTTCGAATCTTTACTTGTTTCATATTTACATTCAGACTTTAGTATCGGCAATTTTATCTTCTGAGCATACTTGATTATTGTACTTTCCTCTATATATGCCATAGGTCTAATAACTTCTACTCCATGTTCCTTAGACATATATTTAGGTTTCATTACTCCTAAATTTCCTTGATAAAATGTATTTAATAAAAAGGTTTCGATAATATCATCTTTATGGTGTCCCAAAGCTAATTTATTGATATTTTTTTCCTTCATCATTCTATAAAGAATTCCCCTTCTCATACGTCCACACATAAAACAAGGATTTTTCATCTTATTTTTTCCAAATAATATATCCTCTAGATTAGTTTCTTCTACAATTAATTCTAATCCTAGAGATTTACAGTAATCCTCAATTTCATTTGTAGCAATACTTTTTTGCTTAGGATGAATATGAATAGGGATTATCTCAAAGTTCACCCTAGTTATCATCTTTACACGAACTAATACATTTAGGAGGGTAAGGCTGTCCTTTCCACCTGACACTCCTACAGCTATACGGTCTCCCTCTTCAACCATATTGTAATCACACATAGCCTTCCCAGCTAGGCTCCATATACTCTTATTAAACCCTTTAGATTCAATATAAGATATGATTTCTCTACCCTCTAACATTGAAAAACTTAATTTTAATCCTGTAAATTTTTCTATTGATTCAGTTATTTTAATCCTTTTTTTTTCACTTAAAGAAAACTTTATCTCAAAATTTTCAACTATATTTTTTATGATTAATTCATTTTCTATAATTTGAAATCTAAAATTTTCATATTTCAAATTATCTAAATCTTCAATTCTTTCTATTTTCATTTTGACTCCTCATCTCTTTTTTATATAATATTTTTTCGGTTTTACTTATCTTTTTTATTTCCTCTTGTATAACCAAATACATAATCTAAATTTATATTTTTCATAGAATTAAATATACTCTGCTTTATATTTGGATTTGTACTTTCCAAAGTTTCCAATAATTTTTTTAGTTCCGCTCTTTTAGAGTCAGTCTTTTTTCCTTCTACAGGACAGCCACAACTCATTGGTTTTATCCCATTTCTTTTAGTAAAGTTGATTATATGAGGTTCTTTTACATAAACTAAAGGCCTTATTATAGATAATTTACCACTGGTAGAACTTACTTTAGGGATCATAGTTTTTATAGTTCCAGCATAAAACATATTTATCAAACTAGTCTCGATTACATCATCAAAATGGTGTCCTAGGGCTAATTTATTACATCCTAACTCTTCCACTTTTTTATATAATACTCCCCTTCTCATCTTTGCACATAAAAAACATGGACTTTCTGGATTTTCTTCAAAAGCTACTTCCCAGACATTGGCGTCAAAAATCTCACATGGGATCTCTAATTCCTCTAAGTTTTTTTTAAACTGCTCTATATCCATAGATCCAAATCCTGGATTCATAGAGATAAATTTTAATTCGAAATTTTTAGTTCTGTCCTTAGCAAATTCCTGAAGTAACTTACAAAGCAAAAGACTGTCCTTTCCTCCTGATACTCCTACGGCTATCTTATCTCCATCTTCAATCAAATCAAAATCTTTTATAGCTTTTACAAATTTTCTCCATATCTCTTTTCTATAAGTTTTTCTCAAACTGTCCATAGCCATTTTACCACGACTCTCAAATCCATTTAAATCTGTATTTTCCACATTTAATATCTCACAATTTTTATTCATTTTTTTCCTCCAACTATCTCAATCATTAATGTTTCCTTTATTATATCATACTCCTTTAATAGTTGACCATAGTATTAAAGAATATATCTATTCATTTCTAAACTTGTACAAAAAATAAAAATTAGACATTCTTAACCATAAAAAAACCTCCCTAATTTAATAGATTATACTCTACACAACTAAGAAGGTTAAAATTAATTTGTACTATCACTTACATTATAAATGGATTTTTTATTCCTCACTTGGTAGTACTAATTCTACAGAGAAATTATCAATAAGGTTTCCACTTGAACCTCCTCCTAAAGAATCTAAAGAAAATCTTGTGACTGTTTGTCCATCTGGAACCTCATATTCTTGAGTATAAGTTACCCAACCATTACTACTAGTCTGCCGACTAAATTTACCTGATTCCATTGTTTCTTGAACTTCTAAAGAACTATTATCTCCTCCAACACTAATAGTAGCAACCTCATTACCATCCCCTCTTGCTCTATGACTAACAGTCCACCTTAATATTGTTCCTGGAACAGTAACTACATCTTGATAAAGAGAAGCTACTTCATTTGCGTTTAATTCTACGAAATTTCCACCATCGACACCATTAACTCCTAAGAATCCATCTCCCCAAACTTCTATTTTATTATCTGATGCTGTCGTTTCCCAATGATTAACTAGACTTGCATCAACTTGACTATAGATACCAACATCGACACCTTCAAAACTACCATTATTGATATAATCACCACTATCACTTACATCCATAGCTTTTACACCATTGACATCTTCTAAATTTTGAGCAGCATTTATTACTGCTCCTGCACTTACTATCTCACCACTCCAGATCTCATAATTAGAATCTTTAGTATAGGCCCCATTTGGAAGGTTAGCATAAATTTCCCCATTTTCTCTATTGTATACCCATCCACCAGTGTTATTTCTTAATGTAACAATTTTATTAGTAGCATCAATAAAGCTTCCAGCATTATTTGTAAATGACAGTGTTTCTTTTATCTGATACTGACTTTTTAAGGTATCAGAGTTCTCTAGATTTGGATATTTATCAAGAATTTCATCCAATGAAATTCTCGACCTAATAACCCCCAGATTGTGTTGTATTTTTGCTACTTTCCCTTTTCTTATCTCTTTTAATAATTTTGGAGTAACAGTTGCTGCTAAAAGACCTATAATGGCTGTAACAACAATTAATTCAATTATTGTAAACGCAGATTTTTTATTTAAATTTTCCACGACTCCCTCCTTTGTAATCTTAGTTATTTAATGTATACATTTTTTTATCTATTTTTCCTTTAATAGACGATCATACTATTAAAAAATATATCCACTCTTCAATAATAAAATTTAGCTTTTTTCATATAAAACATATATATCTATCATCGTGTTTTTATATAGTGTTTAAGCAAAATAAAGTACCAAATAAAAGATATAACTTTGACATAACAAGCATAATCATCAATATAATTTAATTAAAACCCTTAAACTATTATAATAATATATTTTTATTATTGTAATTTTTTATGATAGGATATTTCTATAGAACAAATCACTTATAAGAGGAGAAATAAATGGACAGTAGTAGCAAAAAAATAAGTTGGAAGATGTTAGCATTAATGGGTTTTACAGTTGTTTGGGGATTTGGGAATGTAGTAAATAACTATGCTAATCAAGGTTTAGCAGTTGTCGTTTCATGGATATTAATATTATCATTATATTTTATCCCCTATGCATTAATGGTTGGAGAGATGGGATCAGCCTTCAAAGATAAGAGTGGTGGAGTTTCTAGTTGGATTGGTTCTACATATGGACCAATGCTAGCATACTTTGCAGGATGGACATACTGGGTAGTACACATACCTTATTTAGCTCAAAAACCACAAAGTATATTAGTGGCTCTCAGCTGGGTATTTTTTCAAGATGGTAATTTAGTTAAAGATATAAATCCTCTCTTATTACAATCTGTTGTTTTAGGACTTTTTATAATTTTTCTTTGGATTGCTTCCCGTGGTGTCACTTCTTTAAAAAGAATTGGGGCTTTAGCAGGTACCGCTATGTTTATTATGGGAATATTATATATTCTAATGATGCTCGCAGCACCATCTCTTGTAGATCTTAAATCTGCAACAACAACATGGGATGCTTCTACACTTATTCCTTCATTTGATTTTAAATATTTCACTACTATCTCAATGTTAGTATTTGCTGTTGGGGGATGTGAAAAATTGTCTCCCTATGTGAAAGAAATAAATAAACCTTCTAAAAATTTTCCTAAAGGAATGTTGGCTTTAGCTATCATGGTAGGAGTTTCAGCACTTTTAGGTTCGATAGCTATGGGTATGATGTTTAATAGTAATCTTATCCCTGCTGACCTAAAGATGAATGGGCAATATTATGCATTTAAATTATTAGGAGAATATTATGGCGTTGGAAATTTCCTAATCATACTATTTGCAATAGCAAACACATTAGCTCAAATATCAGCTCTTATGTTCTCTATAGATGCTCCTCTAAAAATACTCATAGGGGATGCTGACAGAAACTATATTCCAAAATCATTTGCTAAGTTAAATAAATATGGAGCCCCCATTAATGGATACAAATTAACAGGTGTTCTAGTAAGTATTCTAATAATAATCCCTGCTATTGGAATCGGAAATATGAACACCTTATATAACTGGCTACTAGACCTTAATTCTATAGTGATGCCTCTTAGATATTTGTGGGTATTTCTAGCTTATATGGCACTTAGAGGATTTAAGAGAAACAAAGATATCTCTAAAAATAGTGATTATATATTTATAAAAAATGACAAAGTTGCCTATTTTGTAGGAGCTTGGTGTTTTACGTTTACAGCATTTGCTTGTTTAATGGGTGTTTTTCCAAAGGGTCTTGTATTATTTTCATCTGAATGGTTTTTCCAAATCAGTCTAAATATTTTAACCCCGGTAATTTTGGTAGGCCTAGGATTTATTCTTCCTAAGATTGCAAAAAAAGAAAACAAATTAGAAAATGCTATAAATACTGAGCTATAAATAGCATAACATTGTATCCAAATAGGTATGAGCTAAAAAATTTAAAATTCTCTAAAAAAAAATAACCAAACTAGATTTAAATAATCTAGTTTGGTTATTTTTTTTCCTATGTAAAGTTTCAAATGTTAATTAAGCCATTTTTTTAATTTATCTAAGTAAACTTCTATTACTATTTTTTCAGAAAATTCATCTATCATCTTCTGTCGCCCTAGTCTTCCAGCCTTTTCCCTTCTATCTTTAGAGAGATTTACAAACCACTCTAATTTTTGTGCCAAATCTTTAGACTCTCCAGGTGTACAAAGATATCCAGTTTTCCCATCATCTACCAATTCTCGACATCCAGGAACATCAGTTGCTATTATAGGTTTCCCCATAGATGCATTTTCCATTATCACCCTAGAAATTCCTTCTCTATATGACGGTAATACAAAGCAAGAAGCCTCCTCAATTACATGAGTCACATCATCTACTACTCCTAAATAGTTGATTATACCCTCATTGTGGTATTTTTCTATGTATTCCTTGGGAACAGCTGATGGATTTGGTACTCCTACCTTCCCCAAAAATAAAAATTCTATCTCTTTATCTCTATGTTTGGATTTTATCATTTTAGCTGCCTCGCAATATTCCCTTACTCCCTTGTCCCAGAGCGCTCTAGCTATCATCAAAAATTGGATTTTATCATTCTGTTCTATTTCTTTTAGAGGTTTAAAATGATCGGTATCTATCCCTTCTCCATTTAATATAAATGTTTTATCTGGGTCTACTAATTTTCTTTCTAAAAATACTTTATTATCATTTTCATTTAAAAACCAAACTTCCTTGGCAAATTTTAAAGAAAATTTGTATAAATTTTCAACTACTTTAGTTACTTTCCCCTCCTTTATAAATGCATACCCCAGACCTGTGGTTACAGCTATTGGTATTACTTTTGAAAGTTTAGCAGCGATAGTTCCATAGATTATTGGTTTTATAGTATAATTAAAAACTATATCTAATTTTTCCCTCTTATATATCTTACGTAACTTAAATATTAATTTTAAATCTTCTATTGGGTTAATTCCCTTGGAATTTATCTCCACATCTACTACTTTAGCTCCTAAATCCCTTAATTTTTCATCAAACTTGTCTGTAGGAGCTATTACTACAACTTCATACCCCTCAAGTATCAACTTTTTTATCAATCCACATCTAAAATTATACATAGTCCAAGCTTCATTTACTACCATTCCTATTTTTTTTCTTTCCCTTGTTTTATTTTTTTTACTCATATTATTGCCCCTTTCCTAATAATACTACACAAGCAGTTTTTAACAAAATTACTAAATCCAACCCTGCAGTCTGATGTTTTACATAATAAAGATCATACATCAATTTTTTTTTCATATCATCTTCTGAAGCTCCATATGGATAATTCACTTGAGCCCATCCAGTCAAACCTGGTCTAACTGTGTGTCGAAGTGGAAAAAAAGAAATGTTTTTTTTATATTCATTAGCTAATTTGACCCATTCTGCTCTTGGCCCCACAAAACTCATTTCTCCCTTTATTACATTCCAAAGTTGAGGTAATTCGTCTATTCTGGTTTTTCTCATTATCTTTCCAAAATTAGTTATTCTAGAATCTTTTTTCCCAGCATATTTTGAATGTGCATCTTCATCGTGTAATTTCATTGAACGAAATTTAATCATCTTAAAAATTTGATTTCCTTCTCCTACTCTATCTTGCTTAAATAATATAGGTCCTTTGGATTCTACCTTTACAATTAATATAGCTATTACTACAATTGGGGCTACTACTATAGCCACCGATATAGCTAAAATTATATCTATAGTTCTCTTTAATTGTTTTTGAAATTGGTTGTGGTATACACCGAATCCATGGTCAAATAATAGTTTTTTTTCATCTAATTCTTCTAGATGAAGTTGCCCTCTTATATACTCAAAAAACTCATAATAATTGTAAATTTTAATTCCCTTAACCTTTAAATTTAATATATTTGTTACTACTTGAGGTTTTAATTTTTTATCTAAAACTAAAATTTCTTGAACCTTTCTGTCCTTTATAAAATCTATAAAAATCTCCTCATCAAATAGAGTGATATCATCTTTTAAAAAATGGTAAATTCCCTTATAATCACCACTTTCTTCTATAAGTTTTAATGCTCCAGGCTTTTTTTCAGTTTCTCCAATTATAAGGATAGATTTTTCTTGTATTAAATGTTTTTTTAAGAACTGATTACTTAAAACTTGATATAAAAACATCAAAGTATAGATAATTATTCCTGTTGTTATAGGTAGACTATTAATTATTATTATAAAATTTATTATATTTACAAATGCAATTACCAATAGTTTGTCTATATCCCTCTCTATAAAATAACTGTTGAATAGATAGTAAATAACCATTGTAACTACTATATCTATTACGGCTGTGTCACTCATACTACTCCTAAATACTCCTAGCAATACCAAATATAGTAAAAATTTTATAGTTGTTAGTACTTTGATTTCATTTATCATAATTTTACCACCTTTATTTTTTAATTCACCTCAATAATTTACGAATATTTTATGTTTTTTCCTATTTCTTAAATTATTTTATTTACAATTTCATATATTATATCTGCTGTAATTCCCCAAATAATTTCTCCACAATATTCATATATATATACTTCTCGATCCCTCCCATTCCAAGGTTTATGATATTTCTCAGGCAAATTATAATATTTAGCCGGAAATTTTATTCTTTCCCCTTCTAATTCATAGTGAGGATGCATCTCTACAGCTATTCTTTCTAATTTAGGAAGATTATTTTTAAAAAAATCTACAGGAACTATCAAAACTTCATCTACTTCTTTTAAATTTATATTAAAATCTTCTACTTTACACAAAATTTCACCGATATATACCTCTACTAATACACCAGTAGGTATTATTAAAGTTCCTAATTTCCCCAATACCTCTATTTTTTTTGCTGATACTCCAAGTTCTTCTACAGTTTCCCTTATAGCTGTATCCTCAAAATTTTTATCTATCTTTTCCCATCCTCCTCCAGGAAAACTTATCTCTCCACCTTGTCTTATATCCTTTGATCTTTTTTCCAAAACAAAATTAAACTTCCCGTCTATCTCTATAATACTAGCTAATACTGCGCTATTAAAGTTCTTTTCTCTTCCAATTATTCTGTCATTTAAATTCTCTCTTATTTTTTCTCTATCCATCTAAAACGCCTCCATTTATTAAAAAAAATTAATATTAAAGTATATCACCATTTTACCCTTATTACTATCTTTAAAAAAAATTTATTTATCAAAAAAAAATCATCCAATAGAGGATGACTTTTCTTATTTTTTTTTATATTCTGACACAAACAACCAAGGAGATATTACAGAAAAATTTTGATTCTCAAATTTTTCTATAATAAAGATCTTATCTAAACTTTTCTTAGAATACATCTTGTAGTCTCCACTTTTGCTATATGGCAGATATAAATTAATGAATTCTCTTATAATTGGCAGGGTAAATATATCCCCTATTACTACCCTTCCATCTAAACTTAAAACTCTTTTTATCTCTTTTATAGTCAAATCTGGAGTCGAATAATGATGAAATGAATTCAGACAGACTATTAAATCTATACTTCCATCATCATAGGGTAAAAAATTACTATCTCCAATACTTAGCTGACACTTTT
>NZ_JBATVM010000294.1:0-2663 GCF_049671765.1 Psychrilyobacter sp. | reverse complement strand
GATGCCCACTGTACAATCTGCTGTAACCCATCAATAGAATTTAAAATCTGATATGTATAATATGGATGACTCTTAACAACTTCAAATTCTTCTTTTGTAAGTTCACATTTTTTTTCCAATATACTATTTGGAATTATTAACTTCCCTAGATCATGAAAATTTGAAGCAATTCCCAAGACTTTAATTTCTAATTCTGTAAGTCCAAATAAATTACCCAACATCTCAGAACAAGCTGATACTCCAGTGGTATGCGTTATTGTATACTCAGATTTAAAATCAATCACATATTTAAAGAGATCTCCTACACTAGCAAGGTCATTTAAATTTATTTCTATTTTCTTTAAAGGTCCTTCATGCAAAAGAATAGAATACAATCTATAAGAGGTCAAATCAAGCCAAAATTCCTCTTTAGTTGAAATTTCTTTAAAACCACTCACTATTTTAGTATTTAATATTCCATCTTCTAATCTAGACAGTTCTTTCCATATATTATCTACTTGATGAAGAATAAATTTATCTCTACTGATCATCATATCTACAAAGTTAGCAATAAGAATAATTTGAGAAGATATAGCCAATGATTTATCTATATTTCCTTTCCAGTCTTCCCAATCTAAAAAATGATATCTTATAATTTTAGCAGCATTTTTTAAAAATGGCACCCTCTGGACAAATAGTTCTCCTCTTATACACTGTAATTCATAATTTATATTTTCCTCTGAATCAATTTTTTTCCCAATGTCATGTAATAAAGAAGCTATAAATATATTTTCCGTAGTTACTTCATCTAAACTAAGATGTCTTGCTAATTTTAATGCAATAAAAGCTGTCCTTAATTGATGTTGCGGTAAGTTTTTATTCGCCATATCTATAGATTCTGATAGTGACAACAATAAATTACCTAGATTAATTGTAAAACCTTTCTCCAAAGTCCCCCCCTCCTGTATAAAATTCTTGCTATATTTTTATACTGAAAAAAGTTTTAAATCCTACATTTTTAAATAGTATTTCTAAAATTTAAAAATCTTAAAAATAAAAGTTAAGATAAAAAAATCTTAGAAATTTATTTTCTTTCCTCACTTCTTGTTTTTATTTTTTTATTATATTTCTTTTTCAGAGAATCATTGACATTAACAACATCTCTTTCATCACCACATTCAACTCTTTCTAATGGTTTTCCTAACAATGATTCAATTTCTCCCAATACTCTTCTATCTCTTGGATCTATAAATAAATAAGTTTCTCCCTCTTCTCCTGCTCTAGCAGTACGTCCTATACGATGGATGTACGTGTCGGCTTTCTCTGGTATATCCATATTAAATATATGAGTTACTCCTGTGATATCTAATCCACGAGATGCTACATCTGTAGCAACCAAATATTGTATCTCAGCTTTTTTAAACGATTTTACGATTTTTTCTCTTTTAACTTGAGGTATATCACTATGTAATTTTTGTACATTGTATCCTCTCTCCTCTAGCTTAGCCTCTACCTTATCTACTCTTGCCTTGGTTCTACAAAATATAATCGCCATAAAGGGGTTGGTTCTATTTAGAATAGTCGCCAAAGCATCAATCTTCCATCTGTCTGTCGTTTCTATTAAATATTTTTTCATCTTATCATTTTTATTTTTATCCTCTACCTTTAATACCAATGGATCTTTCGTGATTTTATATGCTATTTTCTTTACCTGACTACTTAGAGTCGCTGAATAGCACAATGTTTGTCTTTTTTTATTACTCGTATTCAAAATTATTTCTACTTCTTTTTGAAATCCCATAAGAAGGGTTTGATCTACTTCATCTAAAACCAATGTTTTTAAAGTATTTAACTTTAGTAACCCTTGGTTAATAAAGTCTACTAGTCTCCCTGGAGTAGCAACTATTAAATCTACCGAACCCTTTGCCTCTTTTAGTTGTTTAGAATATTCCTTTCCTCCATAAATAGTTAAAATATTGATTTTATTGCAATTTATCTTTTGAGCTTCCTCTGATATTTGTATAGCTAATTCTCTTGTAGGACTTATAATAACCCCTTGAACACCACTATTATTAGGTAACATAAGGTTCATCATAGGTAAAAGAAAAGCTAAGGTTTTCCCTGTTCCTGTAGGCGCTTCAGCTATTATATCTTTTTTATCTAAAATTGACCCTATACTCATCTCCTGTATAGGAGTAGGAGTTTTTATCCCATTTTTTTTTAGAGAATCCACAAATTCCCTCTTTATTCCTAAATCTTTAAATGTATACATAATTAATTATTCACCTCATTTTTTATTTTACTCTAAATTATATCATAAAAACATCTTTTTTATAAAAGAAAAGAAAATTTGGGATAGCGTCAAGTTATTGTAGGAGCGAGGTAACCATGGGAAAATTTCAAATAAAATTAAAACAAAGTAGTAAAAAAACACTAAATAGGGCGTTTCCCAAATTTAGTGTAAATTAAAATATTCCCTTTCTAACTATTAGAGGTATAATCTAGTAATTAGGGAGGGATTTTTTATGAGTAAAAAAGCGAAAAATATTAATCCATAGGTTAAAAAGATCTTTGAAGAAAATGATATTGAAAATATTTCTGATGCACAAAATATTATGAAAGATATGTTTAAAGACATGGTTTCTCTGATGCTTGAATCTGAAATGGATGAAACTCTTGGTTAC
>NZ_JBATVM010000293.1:0-1814 GCF_049671765.1 Psychrilyobacter sp. | reverse complement strand
TTTTTTAATTTATTAACAACTTTAATCGCTAAATCACCATAATTATTAATCTTAATTCCTCCTAGAAATTAAATTTAGTTATCTTTAAGAAACTATTAAAATTATACCTTAACCTCTTTATTTTTGTCGAATCATAATAAAAATTATTATTAGAAGTATATCCAGTTTAAAAACTATTGAATGATTTAAAATTATACATATGTTAATTTCTAAACCTTCTAAGTATTGACATTTAAATTACAAAAAACTTCAAAAAAAATAAAATGCTTTCCAGATATTTCAAGTCTTCTCTCATTCAGTTGATGAGGTACACTGTCTTCCTCATATAATTTTTCAAATTCATCTTTAGTAATTTAGTTATCCTATAATAAAATTATAACATATTTAATATTTTTATAGGTATTTAATATTTTTTCCAGTATAACTTAAAAATACAAATATTTTAATAAAAGGAGTAACCAAATATGAAAAAAATTATTTTATTGTTCTTTATTTTATTTTCTATATCCTTTAGCTCACAAAAATATAACTTTAAATTTGAAAATGTTGACCTCTTAAATGTCGAGGTAAGTAAAAAATGTCATAATTGTAGATATCTTGAAGGAACATTAAAAAATAAAACAAATAAACAAATATTAATTTTGAACTTTGAAATCAAATATAGAGATAAAGATGCGGCAGAAAATGATCCATATTATACAATAGGGAAAATCGTTCTATATAATATAGAACCAAAAAAAACAGTAAACTTTATTAAGTCTCTTGATGTTCGTAATATTGATGGAGAAGATTTTAAAATCAAACTCACTAAGATTATTCACGGAAAATAATTTTAGAATCCATAGTAGTAATCCATAAAGATAGTTACAAAAAATATTAGTAGGAGGTATTATAAATACACCCTAAAATTAAAAAAATCGAGACTAGATCTAGTCTCTATTTTTATTTATTTTTTAAAAGAATTATAAATTACAGTTTCAGATATTTCAAATCTTTTCTCATGCAGTTGATGAGGGACACTGTTTTCATCAGGATACCCAATAGGGAATAATCCAACTGGTATTATGTTTTCAGGTAGTGAAAATGCCTCGATAATCTTTTGGGGATCAAAATGGCCAACCCAAGTAGTCCCAAGATTAAGATTAGTTATCTCTAACATCATTTGAGTCGCTACAATAGATGCATCAACTTCTCCCATTTCTTTATTGTCATAACTCCTCTTCCAACTTATAGTATTGTCATAGCAGATAAGCATTGCTAGGGGAGCATTAAAATGATATTTAGTACATTCTTTTAATTTATTCAAACTGTCATCTGATTCAATTACAAGAATTCTTTGTGGCTGATAGTTAACTGCTGTAGGAGCAAGTTTCCCTGCTTCGAGAATTAAATTAATTTTTTCTTGTTCAACTTTTTTATTGCTAAATTTACGTACTGAATACCTTTCTTTTGCTAATTGTAAAAAATCCATAATAAACCTCCAAATTTATATAAATGTTTCGATACACTTTATTTCCTTCTAATATAATTATACCTTAAAAAATTTCTTTTTGTTGAAATAAAAACGTAAACTTTGTAGTTTAAAATTGAAATAAAAAAGGATTTTGTTGATTATTTTTTATATGACAAAAGTGAAATGCTTGTTAAAAACTTAACTAAAAAGTACAAATTTCCTAGCATTATAAATGACCTTCGTGCAATTCAAGATAACAGGATAAAAAATCTATATTGCTAAATACTTTGAATCTCTAGTAGTTTCTGAAAACATAGAAATAAACCCGATCTATGTTATCCCTGATTTATTTGAGTTAGAA
>NZ_JBATVM010000292.1:0-1904 GCF_049671765.1 Psychrilyobacter sp. | reverse complement strand
GTATAATTATGTTATAAAGAAGGCTAAAGTAATTTAAAAATGGACAGATAATATTTTTTTAGACTAGTAAGTGAAAAAAGTAATTATTTTTAATAAATTTAACAAGGGGGAATAAAATGGAGGAGAGAAAGAGAAAAAAAACAAACACGTGGTTATTTATTGTCATCTATGCTTTTATGGGAATCTTAGCAGGAGTAGCACTAGACACCATGGTAACTTTTTTGGATGCTTCAGAAAACACTAAGGCAGTAGCTGCTAGTATGTCTATAATAATGGGAATTGGATTTGTTGGAGGAGCAGGATTATTATTTTTTATACCTAAGGTTGGGTATAAAAAAATACTTCTTACAGGACCTGTGATTATAAGTTTAGGAATACTTATGATAACTAAAATACATAATGTTTCTATCGTATTTATAAGTGCAGGACTTGTAATGATAGGTGTGTGTATGTTTGATGCTATACTTCCTCCAATTTTAAGTTGCTATACAACTGAAGAAGAGAAACAAAAGGTTTTTTCTACAACAATATGGATAAATATCTTAGGGATGGTAATTGGAACTTGGGTTGGTGGAAGAATGATTGCAACAAGATTTTCTTCTAGATTAGGACTTTCATATGAAAAGGGAAGTAAACTTACAGAGGATGTTAAGAATTTTAGTCCTGAACAATTAACTCAATATATAGGAGCTCATAGTGACGTACTCCTAATGTTTATAGTTGTAGCACTGATTACTATGATTCCGGTCTTTATGTTAAGGGAAGAAAAAAAAGATTATGCTAAAGTAATAGCAAACACAGGGAAAACAAAAGTAAAAACAAATTGGAAAGCTTTTGCAAATAAATATGTTATTTTCTTCCTAGCTTTTGGATTCTTGATTAGATTAGGAGCAGCTTTAGTAACACCATATTTCCCAATTTATTTAAGTAGAATGGGAATAGACAGAGCTACAACTTCTTCACTTATTTCATACCAATATTTTGCAATGGTAATATTTGTAGCGGTATCCCCATGGATCGTGAAAAAAATTGGAAGGGTAGGAGCTTTAGGAGGATTAGCCCTTGTATCTATACCATTTATGCTAGTAATAGCAAATGGAGCTATGTTTGGAGCCTATAAGGTAATAGCTATAGGAATGGCATTATTTCTAAGATCAGGATTTATGAACGCTTCTCAACCAGTACAACAAAGTCTTCCTATGGAGTTTGTATCTAAAGAGATGAGACCAGCTTATAGTTCAGTTATATTTATAATTCAAGGATCGGCTCAATTTATAGCTGGTGGATTGGGGATGAAGTTTTTATTCTCTAGACCAGGGGGATATGCAATGGCTTACTATATTACAGGGACTATATACATAATAGCTTCACTTATGCTTATAATAGTTTTTTATAAGAAATACAACAGAGTACATGCAGTGGAAGAATTTATAGTTTCAGAAGAGAGGGCGTCGAGGATAGAAAAAAGAATATAGAGGATAGATTAAAATCTATCCTCTATATTCTTTTTTTGATACTTGTAAATAATAGCTATAGTTTTCTCTATGACTAGAGAAAAACGTTAACGAGCAATAAGCATTTTGTTTTTGCATTGTAATACACGATTGTTGTTGTAGGAACAGTGGGCTGAAGTATAACGACTATAAACTTCAAAATCTATGAATTTATAATAAATTCTTCCTCTGATGTGAGAGGAAGATGTCCAAATGACAAAAGGAGTTAGATTAGGTCTGTGTCATATGGATTTTAATATTTTCTTAGTGATCTCTTTAAATTTTATTTTGTGAGTTTAGTGTAAAGGATTAGTTTTTTTATCAATGAAAATGAGGTTTAAGATCCATAGAAATCTGTATCAAAAAGGAAATTTAACAACTTCTGTGCCATAGTAGTAGGATATTATAAAT
>NZ_JBATVM010000291.1:0-4673 GCF_049671765.1 Psychrilyobacter sp. | reverse complement strand
ATACTATCTCTGCAAGGGGTAGTTCGTATGTAATCATAGCACGAGTGTCATCAATATAGTTCATACTAATGTATGTTCCTCTTTTTAACTGACATAATTCCATAACTCCACCAACATAGTCTTTTGGAACTATTATATTTCCTTTGATGTATGGTTCTTCTACAATTACTTTACCTTGCCCACCAAGTGGGAAATCTTCTGGGTTGTCTATAGTATACATTGGTTCATTTTCTCTATGAATTCTATATTTAACTGATGGTGAAGTAGATATAAGATCTATATCGTATTCTCTTCTAAGTCTTTCTACAATAATTTCCATGTGTAAAAGGCCCAAGAATCCACATCTAAATCCAAATCCTAATGCTAGTGATGTTTCAGGTTCAAAAGTAAGTGAAGCATCGTTTAATTGTAATTTTTCAATAGCATCTCTTAGATCTTCATAATCATCAGTAGATATTGGATATAATCCAGCAAATACCATCGATTGAGCTTGTCTATAACCTTCTAAAGGTTCTTCACATGGATTATTAAGACTGGTAATGGTATCTCCTACTTGTGAATCATGGATAGATTTTGTACCAGTGATAATATATCCTACCGATCCTGCAGTTAAAATATTAATAGGATTCATGTTAGGAGAGAATATTCCACATTCAAGGATATCAAATTGGTGGTCATTAGAGAATACTTTTACTTTATCTCCTTTTTTTATAGTTCCATCTATAACTCTTACATATGTAACTACTCCTCTATATTCATCAAAATGTGAATCAAAGATAAGAGCTTTTAAAGGCCCATCTTCACTGTTTGAAGGTGCAGGGACAAATTTTACGATGGCTTCTAATAGTTCGTCGATCCCTATACCTGATTTAGCAGATGTAAGTACTGCTTCGTCAGCAGGAATTCCAATAACATCTTCAATTTCATTTCTAACTTTTTCTACATCAGCAGCAGGTAAATCAATTTTATTGATTACAGGAACTACTTCTAAATCTTGTTCTAAAGCTAAATATACATTTGCTAAAGTTTGAGCTTCTACACCTTGAGCTGCATCTACTACTAATAGTGCACCTTCACAGGCAGCAAGAGATCTAGAAACTTCATAGATAAAGTCTACATGTCCAGGTGTATCGATTAAGTTTAACTCATATGTTTTACCGTCATTAGCTTTATAGTTGATAGTAACAGTATTGGCTTTTATTGTTATACCCTTTTCTTTTTCTAAATCCATACTATCTAATAATTGATTTTCCATATCTCTATCTGCAACTGTTCCTGTTGATTGGATAAGTCTATCAGCTAAGGTAGATTTACCATGGTCTATATGTGCTATTATTGAAAAATTTCTTTTTAATTCTTGTGACACAACGTTCCTCCTAATGTTTATATTAAATTTTTTATAAATTAATTTATAATTTTACATTCTATTATAAGCTATCTAAGTAGAAAAAGCAACCATTACTCCTTGTACTTTGTTTTATATCTACCCCATACATAATGTTAGAGTGTACTTAAATATACTATTATTCTATCTTAATAATTTTTAATTAACTAGTTTTTACTATATACTTTAGATAGAGGTTAATATAATTAGATATTAATATAATATTGGGGGGAAGTTATGAGTGATAAAAAAATAAGGTTTACTGTCCCAAATTTTGTAAATGAAATAACATTTAGAGATATAGAAAATTTTGATATAAAAATTAATAGTTTTTTTAATCGATTGTTTACTAGCTCCTACATCAATGTGGATAAATATCCATTTAAGAAAAGTTCTGGGAATAAAAAAATACAATTTAATTTAAATAAAGAAAATCAGTTAATCTATGATAATTTACTACCTAAAAATAAGATACAAAATGAATCAGAATACTTTAGAGATCTTATAAGGACATATATATCACAGCCACATTATAAGAGGGAACGAAAAATTTTTTATTTTGAATATGAAGCTATACAAAAAGCTATACAAAGAAAGGAGGAAGTTTTGATAACCCTTTTAGGGAATGATTATATAGTAGAACCTTATTTTTTTAAAGTTACATCGGAGGAGAAGAATAATTTTTTATTTTGTTGGATATATGACAAAAAAGAATATAGTGTTTTTAACCTGTCTAGGATATCTAAGGTAACTCCAATAAGATTTAGAAAAAATAAAAGGCATATGGATATAGTCTATATAGACAAAGTACATAAAAAATTTGATCCATTCTTATCCTATGGGAATATAGTAAAGGTTAAATTAACAGATCAAGGGAAGATATGGTTCAAAAGAATAAATCATTACAAACCAACTCTTATAAAAATAGAAGGAGATATATACTACTGTGAATCTAGTGATACAAAAGCTACATTATATTTTGCAAGGTTTTATAATGAAGCTGAAATATTAGAACCCTTATCTCTTAGAAAGAAAATGAAGGTTCTTTTGGAAAACACCATATCTCAATATAAGTAAAGAAGAGTACATAAGTAGAACCTTTTATATTGATATAAATATACAATTATATTATTTTTATTGATCTAAAACAAAAATATAATGAACCTTTAAAATAAAAAGAAGCAGTATTGAGAGGGAGTTGTTTTAGTGGTAGAATATATAGTATAAAAAAGCTTATATTTGAGGTGAGTTATGAAAACAATGAGGAAAAGAACGATGATATTAGAAGGGAATATGTATAAGGTAGTAATATTACTATCCCTCCCTGTAATGCTAAATAACCTTATACAGACCATGTATAATCTGACAGATACATATTTTTTAAGTAAATTAGGCTCTGTAGAAGTTGCATCTATGACTTTAGCTTGGCCAGTTGTATTTTTACAACTAGCGTTAGGAATGGGAATAGGTATAGCAGGAACTACTTTGATTTCTCAAAATATAGGTGCAGAGAAAATGGAAGAAGCTAAAAAAACAGCAGGACAGTTAGTAAGCTTTGCCATGGGATTTTCTGTACTCCTCAGTATAAGTGGAATAATTAGTACACCATATATATTAAAAGTTATGGGTGCTACAGGTGATATATATACCAATGCTTATATATACTTAGTACTTATAGTTGGAGGAGCTCCTCTTACGTATGCGGCATTTATATATGCATCTATAAAACAAGGGGAAGGAGATACTATTTCTCCTATGATTCTCAGTCTGATATCTGTAACTATCAATATAGTACTAGACCCAATATTTATATTTTATTTTGACTTAGGAATAAAAGGTGCTGCTTTAGCTACCCTCCTTGCTAGAGCCATAATGTCATTTTATATAGTGTATCAATTATTTATAAAAGATACTCCTATGAGACTAAGACTAAAAGATCTAAAACCAGACTTTAATTATATAAAAAAAATAACAAAATTAGGAATACCGGCTTCTATCGGCCAAGCTACAATTGCCATGGGATTTGTGGTACTTAATAGTTTTGTAAATACCTATGGAGAATTAACTCTGGCTGCATTTGGAATTGGTAATAGAATAACTGGACTTATAGTAATGCCTGCCATGGGAATTGGAGGAGCTGTTTCTTCTATCGTTGGTCAAAATATAGGAAATAATGATGTGAAGAGAGTTAAAGAGTGTGTATTAAAGAGTTCAATCTTAGCAACTATCTTTTCTATTGTAGGAACTACTACACTTTTAATATGGGGAAGTAATATAATTAGACTTTTTTCTACCAATAAAGAAATAATATATCTTGGAAATGATTACTTGAAATATATATCTTTGAGTTTAATAGGATTAGCTATACTACCTATAATTACAGGAGCATTACAAGGTGTAGGGCAAACTAAAAAAGCAATGTATATCAGTATGTCAAGACTTTGGGTTTTTAGACTACCCACACTACTACTACTTCCATTTTTTATAGGTAAAACAGAATATGTGATCTGGTATGCTATATTTTCGAGTAATATCATAGCTATGTTGGTTGCCATCTATTTCTATAATAAATCGGAGTTTAAAAGTATAGTAGGAGATGTCAAAGATAAAGAAAATAAAATGATAAAAAACAAAATAAGTCAAGGGATGGAAATTGAGATGGAAGCAGAATTTGCTAGGATAGAAACTAAATAGAAGTTATAAGAGTAGATGAATAAATTTCATCTACTCTATTTTTTTTTAACCTTTTTTTTGTAACACAGAGACTCACCGAGGTTAGGTGAGAGGTTCACAGAGTTAAAACCTAAAATTTATTTTTCCTCTGCGTTGATATCTTTTCCCTTCTTGGTTAGAACCTCATCTATTCTCTGTCCTCATTTCCCTCCTAAGCTCTCCTAAAACATCCCCCTACACATTGCACCTCCACAGTTGAAATATCGCAAATAAGAAAGCCTTGAATCTCTTGAAAACATTGGGATTGAGAGGCGATAAATATAAAAGGCCACTTAGGAGCCTTAAGGGGGTTAAAAATACCCTTAAGGGTAGCGTGAGTGGCCTTATTTTACTTTGAAATTAGTGCATTCTTATCAGCAGTGATATAATGGGGATTTGTAGATGATTCTTCTAAATATTTTTGTATTGTGTCATAAAAAACACCTCCTATAGGAGTTTTAACACATAAGAAGGTGAAAGTTAAGGGTACTATTTTTTTATTTATATGATATATTGTAATAGAATTAATTTATATGAAAAAAGAGCAATAATTTTTAATTACTACTCCTTCCTTAAT
>NZ_JBATVM010000290.1:0-4128 GCF_049671765.1 Psychrilyobacter sp. | reverse complement strand
TACTTCTATTGCGTGATCTATCACTTCTTCTGTTGCATCTAAAGATATCTGTACCTTAGTTATCTCCCTACCTTCATCTCCTACTAAAAGACCAATATTATCCCAAGATTCAGCTATGTTTTTAGGGAAATTTTTCTCTAATTTTTTTATGAGGCTCTTAATTTTCATCGATCCATTCCTTCTTTCCATTATACTTTAATTTTATCATAAGTTTTTCTACTTCTGCCTTTACTTTTGATGGTTTCATATCTAATATCTCACCAATCTCTTCAAAGTATTTTCTCTTTCCACTAAGACCATAAAATAAATCTAATATTTTTATCTCAGTCACAGTAAATTTATTGGCCAAATTAGATACTGACATCAATTTCTCTACCTTTGCTAACCTTATATCTATCTCAGGAATGCTTCTATATACTTCCGCTTCCTCTTTGTCTTCTTTTTTTATCAAAAATCCATAATCATTGATCTTTTGTAAATTTTCAAACTCTTCTATATCCATATTTAAAACTTTCTTTATATCTTCTGCATTTGTTTCTTTCATATCTGAGGAAACACCTTTATTTTCTGACTTATATACTTCTACCTTCATATTTTTAAAATAAGCTATTATTGGTGATTTTAATTCTTCTACAACTAATTTATTACTTTGAATCATCTCATATTTTATCCAAAACTCCATATATTCTAAAAATTCTATAGGACAATCTAAATCATAATTCTCAATAGCTTTTACTATCCCTATAAGTCCATCTTGTACTAATTCTATATAACTTGCTCCTACTTTGGAATAATAAAGAGCTGTCTTAGCTACTAATTTTAATGATCCTTCCATCAAAATTTCCCTAGAAGAAAGATCTTCTGCTTTAATATCCTTTATTAATTCTGATATTTTTTCTTTTTTTATAGGTTTTATAGATGATAATTCTCTCAAATAATTTTCTACAGTATCCTCATAGAAATTCCCTATATTTTTAAAATCAAATTTTTCAACCCTTCCGTTTGTTTCATCTATTTTCTTTCCCTTTAAATTTAAGATTAAACTCTTAAATTCATCAACTGTAGAAGTTTCTGCTATTAATTCAAAACTTCTCATATCTATCGTATTTCCCATATTTTTAAAATCTATTCTCATTTTCTCAACCCCAAACATATTTTTTTAGTATTATATATAATACCAAAGTTTTCAAACTCTTTCAATGAATTTAATATTAAAATAAGAGGTAGTCCAACAGGAACTACCTCTTAGTTAATTAAGTATACAAAATATCCTCTTAATATCCTTAATTTTTATTTTATTTTTTTATTAGCAATTTGCATTAAAATCAAATTTAGCTAATCCACCTAACGATGTTTCTTTATATTCACTTTTCATATCTAAACCAGTTTGTTTCATTGTAAGAACTACTTTGTCGAAACTAACTGTATGATGACCATCAGTAAATAATGCATAGTTAGCTGCATCTAATGCTCTAACTGCTGCTGCTGCATTTCTTTCGATACAAGGAATTTGTACATATCCACCCACCGGGTCACATGTAAGACCTAAATGATGTTCTAATGCCATCTCTGCTGCATATTCTATTTGATCTAACGATCCACCTAAGATAAATCCTGCCATTCCTGCTGCCATTGCACATCCAGCTCCTACTTCAGCCTGACATCCACCTTCTGCTCCAGATATAGTAGCGTTTTCTTTGATTAAGTTTCCAATTAATCCTGCAATTGCAAGACCTCTTAAAGTTTCTTCCTTAGATAAGTTATGCTCTTCTTTTAGTGCATATAATAATCCTGGGATGATACCAGCGGCACCACATGTAGGAGCAGTAACTACTCTCCCTCCTCCTCCATTTTCCTCTGATACTGCCAATGTATAAGCAAATATTTTGCCTAAATAACTAGTTCTCGAATCATCTCTTCTAGCTTTCCTATAAAACATTTGAGCTTTTCTTGGATATTTAATAGTTCCTGGTAATACCCCAGTTTTTGAAAGACCAGCCTTTACAGAATCTTCCATAGCTTCCCAAGTTCTCTCTAAGAATGCCCAAATAGAAGAATCTTCCATCTCTGCCACATATTCCCATAATTCTTTTTGATTTTTTTTACACCACTTTATTACTTCATCCATAGTTGTAAGTGGATAGATTCTATTTGATCCACCTCTAGCTTGACCATCTTCTACAATAGTTCCACCTCCTACAGAGAATACCAACCACTCTTTAGTGTCATTTCCATCTTTATCTACAGCTATAAATTTCATTCCATTTGTATGAAATTTATGAACAAATTCTGGCATCCAAACTATCTCTGTAACCTTAGGCTTTAAAGTTTCTTCGATAACCCAATCAGTTAAATGTCCTTTACCTGTAGCTGCTAATGATCCATATAATTCTATTTTAAAACTAGCCGCATCTGGGTTTTCCATCTTAAATCTTTTCGCCGCTCTTTCTGGTCCCATAGTATGTGAACTAGATGGTCCATTTCCTATCTTAAATAATTCTTTTAACGAATCCATTACTGTTTCCTCCTAATTTTTTTATTGAATTTAAAATAATTCAGTAAAATAAAATTTTTTATACTATATTATAACATATTATTTTTATTTCTCAAACTTTCTTCTATATAAACTCTTTATAATTGTGCACTTTTTGCCTTTTAAGAACTATAATAGTTCATATTGTGCTTTAAAAATTATAAATAGGTTTAGAAAAACACCTAAACCTATCATTATTTTATACTATTTTAATTTTATTTTGTTCCTCTAACAACTTCAGCTGGTATTATCTTATAATTTTTAAAAATAATTGATCCTAAATAACCACTGAATGCTCCTGCTGCCGCACATAATAAAGCTGCCTTTATTACAGTTATTGCTGGATTAAATCCAAACATTACTGCTAAACCAGCTATTGGTGTTGCTGTTCCTACTGCGTTATTGATTAAACCAAAGTGAACTACTACCAATCCTGCTAATGCTCCTCCAATAAAATTTGTAACAAATACTGGAATTGGATTTACAGAGATAACATCCGCTTGTGTTAATGGTTCAATAGCTACCGCTATTACAGTCTCTTTATTTCCTAATTTTAATCTATGAAATAAAACAGGATTTAAGAAAGATGACCCCATTACTGCTAATGCTCCTATTGCCATTGGTAACCCTGTTAATCCTAACATTGCTGTAAGTGCCATTGAACTAAGTGGTGCTGTTGCTACCACTGTTATAACTCCACCTAAAACAATCCCCATTACCGTTGGACTTTTAGTAGTTGCTGATGTAATTACAGAACCAATGTTTAATAATGTTTGGTTAACTACTGGATCAGCTAATAATGCTATTCCTCTTGCTGCTGGTGCTATAAACACTAAACAGATTATTAAATCTAATCCTGCTGGTGCTTTTTTCTCTATTTTAGGTACTATAAACGCCAATACATATCCTGCTACAAATCCAGGTATTATTCCGTAACCTAACACCGCTGCACCTATTAACATTGCATAAACTGGTGATACACCTAAAGCCAATGCAACTAAAGTCGCTGCTGCTACTCCACCCATTGATCCTGATGAATCTCCAACTTTACCTAAGAACTCTATTCCAATTAAATCTCCACCAACATATCTTTGAAAAGCTTCGACTAAAAAAGTTGCTACCGCTGCATTTGCTAATGCTCCCATCGCTTTCATACCTTTTGGCATCTTTAAACTAAATAAAGAGAATATCGAAAGCACTAATAATAATAATGCAATACCTTTTAACATTTCCATAATTTTCTTTCCTCCTAAATATTTTAATTGTTTAATGAACAATTTTCCCTAACACGGTAACCAGTATAACATAGAATTCACTATATTGAAATAAAAAATTCATTTTTTTGAATAAAAGTGTGCTTTTTTCAAAAAAAAAACAATTTAATCAAACATAAATGAATAAAGTTTGCTAAAATTTAACATTTATAAAAATATAGTTTAAAATTTTTCATTTTTTTGAATAAACTGTATGAAACTTCAATTTTTAATATCTTAGTTTTTATGATATAATTAAGTGTTAAATAAAATACAATGTTTTAAAATATTACGTTTTGCCTTAAAATACTATTTTTTTAGATATAAAAAGATCATTTTAAA
>NZ_JBATVM010000289.1:0-1540 GCF_049671765.1 Psychrilyobacter sp. | reverse complement strand
ATTTAATTGCTAATGTCCTATTGGTTGTCTCGCTTAAGGTCACTTTCGCTTTCCCTTGCGGACAAGAAGAAGTATACCGTGTTTACAAGTTTTCGTCAACACTTTTTTTGTTTTTTTATTGTATTTTTTTTTAATGTTTTTCTGAAATCGGACTAAAAAAACAAACATATCCAATTTATGATTGATTTTACTAGCTTACAACGCAGAAAACAAATATGTTATTGATGAAAAATTTATTTTTACACATCGAATTTTATTTCAACGCCAATAACACCAACGTTATCCGAAAAATTATTAAAAAAAAGAAGAAATTAGGAGTAACTTACAAATAAAAACCTCCTACCTGTAATAGTCACACAGTTAGGAGGTTTTTATTTATATATTTTAATTTTAAGGAAAGAAAGAAATGAAAAAAATATTTATATTTTCATTTGCTTATAACTATCAGACGTAGTAAATTTAAAAAAAGTTTAAATGTTTTTATGTTATAATTTTAGTTTTATTTAGAGTTTGACGAACCCCACCCTGAAATAACATAACCAACACCAAAATTTTAAACACGTTTTGAAAGATCTCTCTTTCTGATAAAAAAATTATGTTATTTTTTGCATAGAACATGATCCCTAATACTGTACTAAAAGAAAATAAAAACAATATAACTGCTATAAATATAACACCCCAATCTCCTACATGGCATCTAAATGATTCTTATAAAAACTTCATACCTATTAAATTTGTTTTATCTATATCAGCTAACATCATTACAAATGCTGAAGCTGATCCAATTATAGCCATTACCCACATCCAAAAATAGACCCTGCTCCTACCTAGAAGCTGTACTGATACAAAAAGCTTGAAAAGATGTAATCCCTTCATTTCTCCCCTTATTATAGTTAAACACAGTATAAAAAAGCCCAAGGACTGCACCTCGAGTTTCACTAAAAAAATTCTCCTAATTATCGGTATTTATATACCTGATAATTAGGAGATTAATCTCATCTATTCAACTTCTATTTTATCTTCTCTCTTACTATCTAAAATTTTCTTCTTTTCTTTAGTTAAAACCCCTTTTATTTTTTCTTTAGCTTTATCTATCTCGGTGTATAATTCTCCACCTTTAGTTTTAGCAATATATTTATTTCCCTTTGTACTTACAATAACTTCTACACCATATACTTTTTTATCTTCATATCTCAACACAACTTCAGTTTCATCTATGTTGTTAAAATATGTTTCTAACTTACCAAATCTCTTCTCTGCATAATTTCTGATTCCCTCTGTTACCTCTAAGTGTCTTCCTCTTATTGTAGTTCTCATAAAAATCACATCCTTATTAGTTTGTCCTCATGCTAGTAATACAAATATATAATATTATTTCAATATAATCAATAGTTAGAGCAAATAAAGACTCACCAGGAAGAGTGGTCTAAACATAAAAATAAATATAAAAAAGAGGAAGATTTCTCCTCCTCTAAGTCTTTCTATTTAATTATTTTCCACAGTTACAGTTACCACAGTGACTAGCTATAGAATCTATTCC
>NZ_JBATVM010000288.1:0-3047 GCF_049671765.1 Psychrilyobacter sp. | reverse complement strand
TTGAGGAAGTCACAGCCTATAATTATGATTTAAAAGTTGTATATAAAGGTTTAAAAAAATATGAGGTGGATAAAGATGTTATTAAACTAGATATCCATAACAAATCTTATATAGATAATATTACTTTCAAAATTATGGGAGAGGAGGAGAATAATGAAGAGATTAATTATAATGTTATTCTTAGTAGTAACTAGTATCTCATTTAGTATAGGAGGAAGACACAAGGCGGTAGTTATAAATGGTCAAAAAGAATATGAGGTCGCCATCGAAGTAAATTTAAATCGAAGTGATTATGATTATTCTGAGAATGAATGGGATATAGCGAGTAGTACTGTACTTCGGAATGGTTCTCCTGTAGATTATATAAAGATTAAAAAAAATGGACCTATAAAAAAAGGTATTGTCCCTATAAAATTGGTTGTTAGCAGTGCTGATTCTCAAAAATTACTCAGTGGACCATTATTACAGGTTATTAAAGCAGAAAATATCGATCTTAGAATCGGAAGTTTTAGAAAAACATTAAATCCACAATATTTTACCTTCATAAAAAATATTCATGAGGTTATAATAAAGAAAATTGTAGAAATTAATTTAGGAACATTGCATAGTGGAGAAGAATTGCCAAAAACTCTCCTCCCATGGAAGAGATTAATTGAAATAAAATATAACACAAATGGTCCTTGTGGCTATACTCCTATGATGGATTTGAATATAAGTGGCAGTGGGACTAGTAACAATCTAAAGGTTGAAGGAGGAAATTTTGGTTATACAAATAGAGAAATAACTCTTATCAATCAAAGAAGGAATTCCAATGACCAATTTAATATAAAAGGAACTTACGCTATTAATTTTACTAGTTCTGGCAATGGATATATTGATCTAAGTATTAATAGCATCGGCGGAGAATATCCAACAGATTATGGGAAGTATAAAGCTACCGAAACAATCAGTATAACATTATATTAAATTAAAAGATGGTTTCTGTAAAATACAGAAACCATCTTTTTTGTTCCATTATTTTACATTTTCCTAATAATTTATTTGGGATAATCTCAAATTTGTTTGCATTAATATAGCAAATGTACTACACAATGCTGGAGAGGTGGATACTATAGGTTATCACTTTTATTGTATTTAAAATTGATAATAATATGATTGAATGCCATTATTAACACATCTATAAACCTAGTTCAAAGTATCATTTCATATTATTTTAAAAAATGATAATTTAATTTTAAAAAATAGAGAATTGGATAAACAACTATCCAAGAAAATTATTTGATGATTTGACAAGTATAGAAAAAGAAAATGAGTTCTTATTAGCTTAAGAATCAAGAGGGATAATTAAACTTGCAATTTACATAAGTTTTAATAATTTCTAAAAAAAATTATCTAAACTCCTAAAAATGTGGTATTAAATTAGGAAGAATGTTTTTTTCCTAAAAACTTTGAATAAGATAACACCTACATAACACTTTTTTTAAGTATACTATAAATAAAAACTTTAGTGATGATTAATTGCACCTAATTTAAAAATATGATAAAATCTAAAAACTACTAGCTTTTTAATGGCTAATCTATAATTTTTAGGAGGAATATATTTGAAAATCCAAGATTTAACAGAAAAAATTATCGATAAACTTACCTCTAGTTTTGATATAAAAAAAAATCAAACATTAGATGGTATTCAATATGATTTTTCAGGTATTTATACTGAAGAAACCAGTAAATATATCCTTTCAAAAGAAATGATTTATGATTCATTTTCAAATAATGAAACAGTCCTTTGTAAAACATTTGAAGAATTTGATTTTTCAATGGATCATGATGTCTTAAAGAAATATATAATAAAAAATTTGAGTTTTTTTAAAGGGAAAAAAGAAAATCAAATGAGTAGTATGATCACATTTATTTATATAGGTGGTCATCTTTCAGATATAGACAAAGATAAAATAAAAAAATTCACTTTTCATAAAAGTTTTTTATTTGGAATAAAGGGTTGGATCAATACAAAAATAATCTATATAGATATATTGGATAAAAAAATTATTACAAACAAATTAGGAATGAAAGACATGGTATTTTTTAACAGTTTTTTAAGAAATAAAGGAGGGAATTTATGAATTCTGTATGGTTATTGGTTGTTACAATTTCTATTTTTATTATAGCTTATACTGTCTATGGAAATTATCTTTATAAAAAATGGGGGATTGATCCATCAAGAAAGACTCCTGCACATACTATGCGTGATGGTATAGACTATGTTCCGGCTAAAGCTCCAGTTTTACTTGGTCACCATTTCTCTTCTATCGCTGGTGCAGGACCAATTGTTGGTCCTATCGCAGCAGCTATATTCGGATGGGTTCCAGTTTTACTCTGGATTATAATTGGAAGTATTTTCTTTGGAGGAGTACATGATATGGGATCATTATTTGCTTCCATTAGAAATAAAGGTAAGTCTTTAGGAGAAGTTATCGGAATCTCAATGGGTTCAAGAGGAAAAAAATTATTTGCGATATTTGCATGGCTTACCCTTATATTAGTTGTAGCTGCATTTACTAATATTGTTGCAAATACATTTGTAGCTGTTCCTCAGGCTGCAACTGCATCTCTATTGTTTATAATCTTGGCTATTGGATTTGGATTCTTTGTATATAGAATGGGATTTAGTCTGGCAGCTGGTAGTGTAATCGGTGTAATTGCTCTTATAGGTTGTATATTCTTAGGAAACATTTTCCCTATCAGTTTGAGTAAAAATGTTTGGATGATTATCTTACTTGGGTATATATTTATAGCTTCTGTTACTCCTGTATGGATACTATTACAACCTAGAGATTATCTAAATTCATTCTTACTATATGGAATGCTAATCGGTGGATTTGTAGGAATACTAATTATGAGACCGACTATTAAGCTAGCTGCTGTTACTTCATTTAATATAAATGGAAAACTATTATTTCCAATGTTATTTGTTACTGTAGCTTGTGGTGCCGTTTCTGGATTCCATTCTCTTGTAGGTTCAGGAACAACATCTAAACAATTAGACA
>NZ_JBATVM010000287.1:0-6389 GCF_049671765.1 Psychrilyobacter sp. | reverse complement strand
GTGAGTATTTATTTCTTCTATGAATTTATCCATATCATTGTATCCTACACCACCATTTTCTATCATAAGATCAATCTTATCTTGATGGTGTTCATATACAAAAACTTCATGATTATGTTTTAATAGTCTTAGTGCAATCTTTCCTCCCATCTTTCCTAAACCTATGATACCTATCTTCATATTTTACCTCCTAGTTGTATTATTCTCTTTTTTATATACTAAATAAATCTTTTAAAACCTTTAAAATTTAGTATTTGTAGCATTTCTACGAAAGATTAGGTATACTAGTAATGAATTTAAATAATAGGAGGGAAAAGATGCATATTAAGAACTTAACTATCAAAAATTGGAAATCTATAAATGAAACTCATATAGAATTTGAAAATTTTTTATTATTTATAGGACAGAGTAATCATGGTAAATCAAATATTCTATCTGCCATACTTCTATTTTTTGATAAGATCACATTTAAAAATAAACATAGTTATCATATGAATATCCCTACAGAGCTTATTATTACCTTTGATAGTTTAAAATTAAAGGAACTAAATGCCTTTAAATCGATAAAAAATTCAGAGGATGAAATTGTTATAAAAAAAGTTCTTACAGCGGATAAAAAAGATTATTTTTATAAAAAAAATGATGAATTTCGTCCTCTATCAAAACATTTAGAATATTATATAAGGGAAAATATAGAGATTATATTTGTTCCATCGTTTTCAGCTTCATCCAATAAGACTATATTAGATATCTATGAAAAAATTATATTAGTTATAAGTAATAACAATAAACTTGCTTATGTAGAAAAATTAATAGAAAAACTAGATCTAGAGATGCAGTATCTAGAAGAAAGATATGCTAGTAGAGGTCTCCAGAGAGAAGTAATGTTTAGAATAATGAGGAGAATAGCTAGTGTAACCAAAAGTACTCGGTACAATTTATTGGGAAATACAATCATTATGTATGAAGAACCAGAACTATACCTTCATCCACAAGCTGAAAGGGAATTACACTCAGTTATGACAAATATTGCTAGGTATGGTGGACAGATCTATGTGACTACCCATTCTAGTTCATTTATAGAATTAAATAATTATAAATCTATATGTTTGGTTAGAAAAAACCATGATGGGACCTATGTGATTCAGCATAAAGGAGAACTATTTAAAGGGGATGAAATACAAAATTTCAATATGAATTACTGGATGAATCCTGATAGAGGAGAACTTTTTTTTGCAAAGAAAGTAATCTTAGTAGAGGGACAGACAGATAAAATAATTATCCCATTTTTAGCAAAAAAATTAGGAGTATACAAATATGAATATTCCCTTGTAGAATGTGGTAGTAAGAGTACTATACCTCAATTTATAAGATTATTAAATCAATATAGAATACCTTATGTAGCTGTATATGATAAAGATGAACATATTTGGAGAGATGAAGAAACACGTCTTGTGAGTAAAAGACATAATAAGGGGATTAGGAGTTTAATCAATAATGAGATAGGAGAGATCGTAGAATTTACAAATGATATAGAAGAAGAACTCGAAGGAATGGATAGAGTTAAAAAAAATTATAAGCATAAACCATTTATTGCTATAAAAAATATTTCTAATAATAACTATGTAGTTCCAGAAAAATTAAAACAGAAAATTTTAAAGATATATAAATAGGAGGATTTCCCCTCCTATTTATAATACCAATCTATATTATTACCCCATTTAGGTCTACTAGGATCTTTTTTTTTATCTTTAGCCTGACGATCTTGTAGATTTGCCCTAAATTCACCGTTTCTAGGTGAATAGATCCATCCACCATTTGAAGAATAAAATTCATTAGCTAATCCTAAATTTTCTAATTTATTGCAAATTTTAATATTATTATTTATTTCTATCTCTACAGGTATACCATCTACATCTTTTGTATATAAAGGAGTCCCTGGAAATTCAAAATTCTTCAAAAGATTAAATCCACTATTACTGTTTTCAGCTAAAATAGTAAAGAATTTTTTTTCTTTATCATAACCCTTTATCTCTTCCTCACTAGGATATCTTTCATAAGTATTACAAAAATCATCTATAGATCTTCTAACTAAAGTGAGTTCTTTATTTATTTTAGGTAAAGGTGATAGACTATAACTATTTTTTATCTTAAAAAATGTAAAAAAAGAAAGAAATGCAACAAATAAAACTATAAAGATGATATCAGCTTTAATTACAAATTTCTTCATGAATATCTCCTGTCTCTTTAAAATATTCTAATGCCATAAGGTAACCATAAGGACCCAGCCCAGATATTTGACCTACGCAAGCAGAAGCGGTCACAGAACGATGTCTAAACTCTTCTCTAGAATGTATATTACTTATGTGGACTTCTATGGTTGGAATTGAAACCGATTTGATTGCATCTAAGATAGCAATACTGTAGTGAGTGTATGCTGCTGGATTTATTATAATTCCATCATATAAACCATATGCACTTTGAATTTTATTAATTATTTCACCCTCAATATTATTTTGAAAGCACTCAATTTCTATCTTTAATTTTTTAGATTTTTCTTCTATCATCTCTATTAATTTAGGATATGACAGACTTCCATATATTTTTTTTTCTCTAATTCCCAACATATTTATATTGGGCCCATTTATAACTAAAATTTTCATATAAACCTCCTACTCTTTTTTATATGATACTATAAAAGTAGGAGGTTTTCAACTTATTCAAAATTTAATCACACTTTGAATATCCACAAGCTCTACAAGAATAACATCCACCGGAGACTTCTAATTTTTCTCCACACTCAGGACAAGGTGTACTATGAGTAAATATTTCATCAGTTTCTTCATTAAATTTTTCTTCTTTTTGTTTTATAAAAGCCTGTGCAGCTTCATAATCTTTCAATCCCATCTCAGATTCAAATTCCTTTAATATATTTAAGATTGCAAGTGGACAAGTATCACCTTTAGATAATTTTCTTCCTACAGCATTTCCTCTTGCAAAAGCAGGACAACCGCTGATACCTTCAATAGACTTTTCTAGCATAAATAAGTTACCTCCTAACCTAAGCATACCAGACATAAATATAGCTACAGCTTGAATATTTTTTTCACAACCTCCAGACCCACTCCTTATTACATAAAGATCTTGAATCTTATTTGCACTTGGAGAATACCCAATCATCACCTTTAATTTTCCACATCCGATTCTCAAATTTTTAGGATAATATATTGTATCTTCAGCTATACTTTTTAACTTTCCTCTAGGCAATTCTAAAGTTTCCTTTTCTTCTTGATTTCCCAATGTTAAAATTCCCTCTCGAGCACATCCAGATCGATATACTGTTACTCCTTTTAATCCCAACTCCCAAGCTTTTAGATAGATATTTTCAACCTCTTCTATAGTAGTTTTATTGATTAGGTTTACAGTAGAAGAGATACTAGCATCTATTCTATTTTGCCAAGTAGCCTGCATTTGTAATCTTTCAATTGGATCTAAATTTTGAGCTGTTACAAAGGATTCAGGGAGATCTTCTGTGCTTTCTATATCATTTTTTTCCATATATTGTTTTGCAATAGGAGCAAACACTTCATAAAATACATCTTCTCCATGCAAACTCTCTGTCTTCCTTGTATAAGAAAAAGCAAAGTTAGGTTCGATTCCAGTACTCATCTGCAACATAGTTCCAATAGATCCTGTAGGAGCTATAGTAAGCAACTGAGAGTTTCTTAAACCGTATTTTTTAATTAATTCTATGACTTCATCATCGGAGTTTTCAATTAAAAATGGTGATTTTAAAATTGTTTCTAAATTAAAATTAGGATAAGCACCGTTTTCTTTTGCAAGGTAGGCACTCTCTTTAAGAGCTTCCGTAATAATGATCTTACCTAACCCGTCACAAAATTCTATCGATTCAGGCGATCCATATCTGAGATCCATCTGAATAAGAAGGTCTCCTACTCCTAAGATCCCTAATCCTATCTGTCTCCAATCAGCCACAGATTCTCTCTGCTCCTTTAATGGGTGTAAGGGTAACCCCTCATCTAAAACTTCATTGAGAGCTCTCACTCCAATCCTTACAGCTTTTTTTAATCTATCAAATTCAAACTCATCTTTTGCTTTATTAAAAAAACTAGGAAGGATCAAGGACCCTAATAAACAACTCCCACCTGCAGGAAGAGGCTCTTCAGCACAAGGGTTGGTTCCTGCAAATTCAAAGTTTTCGTCTTCACTAAGAAGATTCCAATTTGATATTCTATCCCAAAATAACATTCCTGGTTCAGCATAATTCCAATTTTGACGTGCCAACTCTTTAAAGAGATCTTTTGCTCTAACTTCTTTTTCCATAATTTCATCTGTATCTATAACTTCAAATTTTAATTTAAATAATTCATCTTTTTTTACTTTTTCCATAAATTCATCGGTCATCCGAACAGAAATATTAGCTTTTTGGACTTTTGAAAGATCCCCTTTTATTCCTATGAAATCTTGAATATCTGGATGATCTATTGAAATGGAGAGCATTAGAGCCCCTCTCCTCCCATTTTGCCCTATGATCTCTGTAGTAAGATTATATAAGTCCATGAAAGATACAGAACCTGTAGTTTCCATAGCTGAATTATTAACCACAGTTCCTCTGGGTCTTAATTTTGATATATCAATTCCACATCCTCCACCATAGGAAAAAGTACGAGCTAATTTTTTAGCCGTTTCAAAAATTGATTCTAAGTTATCTTCAGGAGGAGTTAATACATAACAATTTGAATAAGTTATCTTCCTTCCTAACTTATGAAGTCCTCTGTTAGCTAATATTCTTCCTGCAAAAATAAATTCCTTATTAACTATAGAGTCCTTCAATAAGAGATTCCCATTGGAAATTCTTTCTAACCACTCTTTAAAAGTTTCATCAGTATATTTATATTTTTTTTCCCAAATATCTTGACCTAAAATATTTTCTTCTCCTAACCACTTTACCTCATTCAAAATAACTTCACCCCATTATATAGTTTTTATTTCCCAGTTTTTACTAAATATTGTGTTTTACACTATAATATATACCACCAATTTCGATATTTTCATACTTTTTTTTAAAAAATAAACAAAATTTATTTATTTATTGTTAACAAATGAAATAATAATTTTATAAAAAAGTTGAAATCCTCTATTAAATATGGTATAAATTGATAGAGGCATTGAAACCCTTGTTTTATAAGGGATAAAAAATGGGAGGTATTAAAATGACTAAAAAAGATTTCGTAGCATTATTTGCAGAGAGAGGAAATTTTGAATCTAAGGCAGAAGCTGAAAGAAAATTAGATACGTTCATGACAACTGTTGAGGAAGTATTATTAAACGGAGATGAAGTTAACTTTATCGGATGGGGAAAATTTGAAGTAGTTGCAAGAGCTGAAAGAAAAGGAAGAAATCCTAAAACTGGTGAAGAAATTACTATTCCTGCTAAAAAAGCTGTTAAGTTTAAAGCTGGAAAAAAATTAAACGATAAGATGAACTAAAAAATTAAAAAGGAGATTTACTCTCCTTTTTTTTGTTTTTTTAAAAAATTATATGAAATAATTTTTACTTTATTAATTGTCTAACCTCTTCCTAATTTACTGTATAAAACTTCTTGTTGCTTGGATGTGAAATCAAAATAAATCATAGTATTTTCGACGTTTCTGTGCCCCAAAATGTACTGGACTTCCTTGATATCTAGTCCACAATCAGCTAAATGAACTCCTGCCGTATGTTTTAAAGTATGAAAGTGTTGTTTTTCTTTTGGAATATTCGCTAAACTAAAATATTTTTTGCATAATCTTGTAAGGTGTTGACGACTTAAAGGTGTAGATTTTCTACTTAAAAATATATAAGTTGAATTGTTTTCATAACCAATATATTCCCGTAATAATTTGCTTGTCCCTCTAGTTAAACGGATAGTATTATTCCGACTTCCCTTTAATCTCCTACAAAATAATTCTTTACTATTTTCATGGAAATCTTCCTTTTTTAAGTTAGAAATTTCACTTGCTCGCAATCCACACTCATAAGCAATAAGAAAAATTAATTTATCTCTTTCAAAAAATTTGAATTTTTGTTTCTTTTTATCCATTAAAAATAATTTTTCTGCTTCTTTAAAAGAATCTATTAATTTATCAAATTCCATATTGGTTAAATATTTAATATCTCTGTTTACGACTCTTTTCTTCTTTTCTTTTTTTAGTTGCTTTTCAAGTTCTTTTATTTTTTCTTCTAGTAACATGCTTATTACCACATCATCTTTATTTTCTTCTAGTTTTTTTTTCAGAGCATCCAACTGATTTATTTCCATAAAGTTCTCCTCTAATTTTATTTTTAGTATTAATTTTTTATATATTATATAATACCTTAAATTATAC
>NZ_JBATVM010000286.1:0-25592 GCF_049671765.1 Psychrilyobacter sp. | reverse complement strand
TAGGAGTTTCTGCAGCGTTAGAATTTATCCCATATGCTCGACCGAGCATTACAAAATCAGGATTTTTTTCTAACTTTACAAAGGAATGTCTTTTTTCATAAAAAACGTCTTGTAATTGTTTTACCATCCCTAGAAATGAATTATTTACAATAATTATTTTTATATCCAAATTATATTCAGAAATAGTCATAAGTTCTTGGGAATTCATTTGAAATCCTCCATCTCCTACTATAGCTACAACCTCTCTATCAGGGTTAGCCAATTTTACACCTATCGCTGCTGGCACTCCAAATCCCATGGTCCCTGCCCCACCTGAAGTTATAATACTATTGGTTCTATTAAAATTATAATATTGTGCAACCCACATCTGATGCTGGCCAACATCTGTACATATAATCGCTTTTCCTTCAGTCAATTCACTTATTTTAGAAATAAGATATTGTGGCGATATATAATCTGGAGAAAAATTCCTGTCCAGTGGATGTTTATTTTTTAATTCCGTTATCCTACTCATCCAAGTTTCATTTTTCCTCTCTTCTTTATATTTTAAAAGTGCTTCTAAGACTAAATTTACATCTCCAACTATATGAAGATCGGCATGTTTATTTTTATCTATTTCTGCATCATCTATATCCACATGAATTATCTTTGCATCTTTACAAAATCTATCTATTTTCCCAGTTACTCTGTTATCAAATCTCATCCCTAGAGCTATTACAAGATCGGCTTCATCAACAGCATAATTTGCATAAGCTGTCCCATGCATCCCCAACATATGAAGATTATATTTGTCTTCTGCTGGAAGGATTCCTAAGCCCAAAAGAGTTGTTGTTATTGGTATGTCAAATTTTTTAGAAAATTCTCTAAGTTGTTTAGAAGAATCTGACTTCATCACTCCATTTCCAGCTAAAATTATTGGCCTTTTACTTTTTTTAATCATCTCTATAAATTCATCAGTTTTCTTTTTTTGAGGCTTTTCATAGATATATTTATCGTCTAAAGCCAACTTATATTCATTGCTGTAACCATTTTTAAAATTTTCATAATTCATTTTACTCATCTGAATATCCATTGGGATATCTATAAGTACTGGTCCTGGCCTCCCATTTTTTGTTAAATAAATTGCTTCTCTCAATAAATCAGGTAATTCCTCTATTGAACGTACAAGATAGTTATGCTTTGTAATAGAATCTGTTACCCCAGTTATATCTAACTCTTGAAAAGCATCTGTCCCTATGTTCACACTAGATACCTGCCCTGTAATAACAATCATTGGTGTAGAGTCCATATACGCTGTCATTAATCCAGAAACAGTATTGGCTGCTCCAGGTCCTGAAGTAACTATACAAATTCCTGTTTTCCCACTAGATCTAGCATACCCATCAGCTGCATGAGTTGCCCCTTGCTCATGTCTAGTTAAAACGTGATTTATTTTTTCTTTATAAGAATGAAGAGCATCATAGATAGGAAGTACTGACCCTCCTGGATATCCAAATACCGTATTCAAATTATATTCTTGTAAAACTTCTAAAATTATTTCTGCTCCGCTTATCTCTCTCATTAACCTCCCCCCAATAATTTTCTAATATTATTTTTCACTTGTATCAAGTCCCCCTATATTTTATATCTCCATTTTAAGTTATAAAAAAAGCAGCTATGATTATAGCTGCTTAATCTAAAAAGAAGTTTTTACACCCTTCTAAATTTATTTATCTTTATAAAAAAAGCAGCTAATAATACTAGCTACCACCCACAAGTTATATTCTTTTTATTATTCTAAAATAGAATTTTTTACTTTAAAAGCATATAATTTTTCTAATATTATTTTTAAATCTATTCAATTGATTATGGTTTAAGCCCAATAAGACTAGCAGCAATAAGACTAGCAACAATAATAATAAATTTATAGATAAAACATTAGTTAAAATCATATTCTCTTCCTCCTCTTTTGTAATTAAGAAAAATAATACCAGTTTTTTTTTTTTCTGTCAATTTTTTTTTGTATAAAAATAAAAAACTTTAATACTGATTTAAAAAACACCAATAAAACCCTTCTCCTTATTAAGTTCACTAAAAAAATAAAAATTTTTTATTTTTTTATTTTTTTATTTTTTTATCTCTTAAATTATTATATTAGTATATAGTAATTGTGAAATTTAGTGAAGAATATAGATGAAATTGTAGGTATAATATTTTTTATTTTAGTGTATAATATGAAATATTAAAAATTATATATGGAGTTGATTTATGAATATTAAACCAATTGGAAATCGAATATTAGTAGAACCTTTAAAAATCGAAGAAAAAACTTTTAGCGGTATTATCTTGCCTAGTTCTGGAGAGGCCAAATCTTCTAATACGGGAATAGTTGTTGCACTGGGAAATATTAAGGATAAAGTTAATTTAGGAGATAAAGTGTTTTTCAAACCTCATTCTGGGGTAATAATTTCTAATTCAGATAAGACATTTCTTATCTTAGAGGTGGAGGAAATTTTAGCTATAATAAAATGATGAAATATCTATTAAAATAATTATCAAAGAAAATACCCCTTAGAGAGACCAATGTTTTAGATGGTTCATTCAAAGATTAATATTTAAAAAAAAATCTAACTACAAAGCAGTTAGATTTTTTTCTTAGCTTGATAAAAAGGAGAATATAATCCTCCTTTTTAAATTTTTATCCCTTTAAATATTCAGGAAAATTTTTCTCTATAAAATTAGTTGTATAATTTCCACTTTTAAATTCTTCATTTTCTAATACTTTTTCATGGAATTTAATAGTAGTTTCTACTCCTTCTATTTTATATTCTTCTAGTGCTCTCTTCATTCTGATAATAGCTTCTTCTCTATCTATTCCGTGAACTATTAATTTTCCGATCATAGAATCATAGTATGGAGGGATACTATAACCTTGGTATGAATGAGAGTCTACTCTTACTCCTATTCCACCTGGAACAATATACTTTTCCAGCGTTCCTGCTGAAGGCATAAATCCATTTTCTGGATCCTCTGCATTTATTCTACACTCAATAGAATGACCATGAAGCTCTATATCTGATTGTTTTACATGTAGCTCATGACCTGATGCCACTATTATTTGAGCTTTAATTATATCAAAACCAGTGATAGCTTCAGTAATAGTATGTTCAACTTGTACCCTTGTATTCATCTCCATAAAGAAAAAATCATTATTTACATCTACTAAAAATTCTAAAGTTCCAACAGAATCATAATTTATAGCCTTAGCTAATTTTACTGCTGCTTCTCCCATTTTTATTCTTACATCTTCTGGCAGAGTAGCAGATGGCGCTTCCTCAACTAATTTTTGATGTCTTCTTTGAATAGAACAGTCTCTTTCTCCTAAATGAACTACATTTCCAAATTTATCTCCTACAATTTGAAACTCTATATGTCTTGGGTTTTCTACATATTTTTCCACATAACAATCTGGATTTCCAAATGCTGCATCGGCTTCATTTTGAGCAGCTATAAAATTCACAGCAAACTCATCGTCATCTCTAGCTATTCTCATTCCTTTTCCACCACCACCAGCAGTGGCTTTTATCATTACTGGATATCCTATCTTCTCATGAACTACCTCTCTAGCATCTTCCATCTTATGGATTATCCCTGTTCCATTAGTAAGAGGCACTCCATTTGCTACAGCTGTAGCACGGGCTGTAGCTTTATCTCCCATGTTATTTATACACTCTGGACTAGGTCCTATAAATACTATTCCATGTTTTTTACAAATCTTTGCAAATTCAGCATTTTCAGCTAAAAATCCATATCCTGGATGAATAGCTTCTGCTCCTGTAACCTCTGCTGCTGCGATTATATTTGGTATTTTTAAATATGATTCAGTACTCATTGCAGGTCCTATACAGATTGCCTCATCTGCTAAAGTTACATGTAAGCTATCTTTATCTGCTAACGAATAAACAGCAACCGTCTTTATTTCTAATTCTTTTGCTGCTCTAATTATTCTAACTGCTATCTCCCCACGGTTAGCGATTAATATCTTCTTAAACATCTTTTTCCTCCTAATTATTCTCCTATTTTAACCAATACCTTTCCGTATTCGGCAACCTCTCCATTTTTTACTAAAATTTCTTTTATTACCCCATCAAATTCACTTTCTATATCGGTTTTAATTCCTATTGCTTCTACATAACCAATTTTTTGACCTTTTTCTACAGTCATACCTACTTCAATCATAGGTTTTTCGTCTTTGCTTATATAATGAAATCTTCCTACACTTTCAGATATTATCTCCTTTACTTGCTCTCCCACAGCTATTTCTTCTTCTACCTCTTCTATTTCTTCTATCTCTTCTACATTTCCTCCTAATACTAACTTAGGCTTCTTTATAAAAAGTTTAAAGTCTTTTTCCTCTATAGATATCTCTGTAAGTTGTGACTCACCTATTACTTTTATTATCTCATTGATAGTATTCATATCGTTTTTCATCTTGCCTCCCCATAATCTCTTTTAGTCGCCCTAAATTTTAACACATATAATATCTTCTTTCAAGAAAAAAACACCCGTTATTTAATCTTCATTTTATCAATTCCCAAGAGTTCTCCTACTTGATGAATAAAACCTGAACTTGGTTGTACTTTATATTTTTCACCTAACTCTACTACTCTATTTCCGTCTTTTTCTCGGAGTGCAATATAGACCTTATGCTTTCCTCTATGATTCAATAATGTCTGCTTTAATTTTGGTAACTTTATCTTAGTTTCTTCATCTACTAATATATATACTTTAAAACTAGGCACTTCTACTATATCTTCTAAATATTTTAATTCTCTAATAATTATTTTTTTCTCTTCATTTCCACCAAAAAAATCAAGTTGTACACTTCCTTCTAAATATACAGCACTTCCTTCTACAAGATAGTTTGATAACCTTTGAAAATCATTGGGAAATACAGTACAGCTAACTGTCCCAAAGCGATCTTCAAGAGTAAATACCGCCATCATCTGTTTATTTTTTTTCGTTATTATATTTTTTATCTCACTAATTATTCCACAAGTTCTTACATGATGGGGTTTATCAATTTTTAATTCTGATAATTTATCCAATTCATAGACGTTTAATAATTCATTATATTTATCTAGTGGATGACCAGTAAAATAGAATCCAAGGTATTCTTTTTCACCTTTTAAGATATTTTCTATTTTATATTCTTCCATAGCTCCCATGGTAAAGCTCTCTATAGTTGCACGGGCTTCTCCAAATAAGTTCATCTGCTGTATCTCGTCTTCCTTAGCTACACGGGCTGCATATACCAAAGATTTTTCTATACAACTATATTTCTCCCTTCTATTTCCTGGAAGGCTATCTAATGTTCCTGATAATACCAGTGCTTCCAAGGCTTTTTTATTCATCCCTATCTTCTTAGTTCGAATAACAAAATCTTCAAAAGTTTTATACATCCCAAACTCTTCTATATTTTTAATTAGTTTTTCTATTATTCCTTCCCCTAAGTTCTTTATGGCAGACATCCCAAATCTTATCTTATTTTCATCTACTATAAATTTATTACTAACTTTATTTATATCGGGTAAACCTACATCTATCCCATGACTTTTTGCATCATCTATATAGATTGCTAGTCTATCGTTATTACCACGTTCAGAGGTCATAAGAGCTGCGTAGTAATACTTTGGATAATATTCTTTGAAGTATGCCGTCCAATAAGCTATAAGACCATACGCTGCCGAATGAGACTTGTTAAATCCATATCCAGCAAATTTATCTATGAGATAGAATACATCTTCTGCTATTTTTTTCTCATAACCATTTTTAACCGATCTTTCAATAAAGGTTAATCTATTTTCTTCCATAAGTTCTGCTATCTTCTTTCCCATGGCACGACGAAGAAGGTCAGCTTCTCCTAAAGAATAATTTGCCATAATAGAGGCTATTTTCATTACCTGCTCTTGATACAATATTACTCCATAGGTTTCTTTTAACACATCTTCCAAACTTTCATGAGGATATTTAGCATCCTTCAATCCATTTTTTACATCTATATAGTCATCTACCATTCCAGATCCTAGAGGCCCCGGACGGTATAAAGCTAAAACCGCAATAACATCATCAAAATTATTTGGTTTTAATTTCTTTAATAATTTTCTAACCCCTCTAGATTCCAGTTGAAATATTCCTAAAGTATCTCCCCTTTGGAGCGCATCATATACTAATGGTGCGTCTAATGGAACATCACTAAGTTCTATTTCTACTCCTAATCCACTTTTTATATAATCAGTAGTTCTTTGAAGTATAGTTAGATTCCGTAATCCCAAGAAATCCATCTTTAATAACCCTAAATCTTCTAATTCCTTCATCTGATACTGGGTACAAATTTGCTCACCTTTAGAATCAGAATATAATGGTACATCATCAGTCAAAGGATTTTTAGTTATGACTACCCCAGCTGCATGGACAGAAGCGTGTCTAACTTTATTTTCTAGTCCTTTTGATATATCTATTATTTTTTTAGCGTCATTATCTGTATCATAGGCCCTTTTAAACTCTGATATATCCCTTATAGCTCTATCTATTGTGTAAAACTGAGGAATTAATTTTGCCAACTTATCAACTTTATATAAAGGTATATTTAAAGCTCTCCCCACATCCCTTATGGCAGCTCTAGCTTTCATAGTACCAAAAGTAATTATCTGAGCTACCCTGTCTTTACCATATTTTCGTCCTACATATTCTATCAGTTCATGTCGCCTTTCCTGACATATATCTATATCTATATCTGGCATAGATATCCGTTCAGGGTTGAGAAATCTTTCAAATATAAGGTTATACTTTATAGGATCTAACTCTGTTATCCCAAGAGTATAAGCTACCATACTACCAGCAGCAGATCCCCTCCCAGGACCTATAGGTATGTTTTGTTTTTTAGCGTAGTCTATAAAATCCCAAACAACAACAAAATACTCCTCATATTCCATCTTACTTATGATCTCTAATTCATATTCTACTCTCTCTATGACATTTTCCTCTACTCCATTTGGATATCTTTTATCCAAACCATCATAAACTAATTTTCTCAGATATTCATGTACACCTTTAAATTCTTTTCCGACGGCATATTCAGGAAATTTAAATTTACCAAATTCTATCTCTAAGTTACATTTTTCAGCTATCTTTACTGTATTTTCTAAAGCGCCTTCATATCTCCCTAATTTTCCTGTTAATTGCTCCCTACTTTTCATAAATAGTTCGTCAGTATGGATTCTCATTCTCTTTTCATCATCTATCTTGCTTCCTGTCTGTATACAGATTAGTACATCCTGTAATCCATGCTGACCATAATGAGCGTAGTGAACATCGTTTGTCCCAACTACTTGTAGATCATATTCCCTTGCTAATTTATATAATTTGTCATTAAGTGGATACTGCTCAGGAATTCCATTATCCTGTAACTCTATATAAAAATCTTCTTTCCCAAATATATCTATATAAGAATCTATTATGTCCTTTAACTCCTCATTAGTTTTTTCATCCCTGATACTGCGAGCTACCTCCCCTTGCATACAAGCTGATAATCCTATGAGTCCTTCACTATATTTTTTTAAAATAGTTTTATCTATCCTAGGTTTATAATAAAATCCATCTAAGTACCCTATAGACGATAGTTTCATAAGATTTTTATAACCTATTTCATTTTTAGCTAAAAGTACCAAATGGTAGGTTGTTTTTTCCTTTTCTTCTATAGAACCCAAACTTATATAAGCTTCCATTCCTAAAATTGGTTTTATTCCTCTTTTTCTAGCTTTCTTATAAAATTCTATGGCCCCGAACATATTTCCATGATCTGTAATTGCCATAGCATCCATCTTTAGTTCCAGTGCTCGATCTAAATATTCATCTATCTTACCAACTCCATCTAGGAGGCTATATTCTGTATGTAGGTGTAAGTGTACAAATTTATTTTTCATAGGTCCCTCCCATTCTGCTGTTAATGATTATTTCTTTTTAATTTACATTATTGAGTATTTATTTTTTATTATCTTTTCTAATACTATTTTATCACATTTTTTTATAAGGAATACTTATTTTTTTATCCATAAAAAAAACCTCCTACAAAACTAGATTTCTCTAAATTGTAGAAGAGTTAATTTTTTATTTTATTTTCTGTAAAATATCTCTTACTGCTAATATTCCCATTACTGCAGCAATATTTAGTCCACTTCCATAACCTGAACTATCTCCTACTGAATAAAGTCCATTTACAGTAGTTTCCATATTTGAGCCTATAGTCATCCTTGTACTTCTAAACTTTATCTCTGGAAAGTATAATAATAAATCGTTAGATGCAAATCCAGGAGTTACCTTATCATGCACCTCTATAAATTCCATTATATTATCTAAAATCCTCTTTGGACAAGCTAAAGATATATCTCCTGCAACATAATCTTCCGTTGTAGGCTCTATATTCAATCTAGATAACCTTTCCTCTGTAGATCTTCTACCTGCTTTAAGATCTCCATATGATTGGCACAATACCTTTCCACCTGTTAACATAGTTGACATTTTAGCAATAGAAGCCGCATATTCAAAAGGCTGATTAAACGGTTCGGTAAATGATTTAGTACATAACAATGCTAAGTTTGTATTTGTTGATTTTTTATTTTTGTATGCATGGCCATTAGCTAGCATAATACTGTCACTATGTTTTTCTACAGCTATAAATCCACTTGGATTACTACAGAAAGTTCTCATTTTATCATTGTATTTTTTAGTATAAAATACCATTTTTGCTTCATAGAAGTTTTTATTGATAGTCTTCATTACTACATCAGGAATTTCTACCCGTACACCTATATCTACTGATCCTGCAGTATATCCTATTCCATGTCTTTGGCACATTTGCATCATTTGCTTAGCTCCACTTCTTCCCAAAGCAGTTATAATATTATCACTATAAAAAGTTTCTTTTCCTTCTTTAGTTTCAATAACCGCTCCTTTTACCTTTCCATTTTCTATTATTAAATCTTTAAAATCTGAATTCGAGTTAAATTCTACACCTTTTTCTAAAAGAGTTTTTATTAATTTAGAATATAATTCTCTCGATCCATCAGTTCCTAAGTGCATAGTAGGAGTATCCACTAATTGAATATCATTTTCAATACATCTTCTTTTTATTAATTCCATTTCATCATTATAAACTAATCCTGTAGGTTCATCATCAAATCCAAAACCCTTATAGATATCTGCAACATACTGGATAGTCTCATTGACTAAAGTTTTACTTGTTATAGTATGTACGTCTCCTCCAACTCTGTAATCCATATTAAACTTTGAATCAGAATAAGCTCCTGCTCCACTAACACCATAAATAATAGCACAAGTAGGACATTTCACACATTTCCCTAACTTTTCTTTAGGACATATTCTTTTATCCAACATTTGGCCCTTATCTATTACTAATATCTTAAGATTTTGATTTTTATGGATAGCTTCATATGCTCCAAAGATACTAGCCTGTCCTCCACCAGCAAATATAATATCATATTTCATTTTATACCTCCTAAAAATTAAAAAAATCTAAATATATACAGTTATATTAGTATACACTTAGATTAAATTTTATGTTTTCAAAGTTACAAGTATTCATCTCATCTTTTACCATGAGATTATTCAAACCTATATAGTCCAAATCTAATACTTTGCTCTTCATTTTTTCTCCTAAACTTTTCTTATTTTTTAACCAGTGAATATTTTATCATTTTTTACATCTTTCTACAAGATTTTTTTCTCCCTAAGAGACTCCAATAGATTGATCAATACAAACTTATTCAATTAAAATATCATATTCTTTATATATAATTTTTATCTGTATAGGTAAGTCATATTTTTCCCATTCTTTTTAGCAACATATAATGCCTTATCAGCGTAATCTATAATCTCTCTTTTTTCAATAAATTTTGTAGGCACAACACTAGATACACCTATACTTACAGTTACAAAGTCCGATGTATCAATCCCTTTATTCAATATTTCTAATCCTTCTATATTTTTCCTTATTTCCTCTGCGATTATTTTTGCTCCTTTAGAATCAGTTTCTGGTAATAATACTACAAACTCTTCTCCACCTAATCGTGCAACTTTATCGGTTACTCTTTTTAGGGTTTTTTCAATTACTTTTGCAACATCTTTTAGACATTCATCTCCTTTAAGATGACCATACGTATCGTTAAAGTTTTTAAAGTTATCTATATCAATCATCAAAGCCGAAAAATATTCTTTGCTTTTAATAGTTCTTTCCCACTTTAAATTAAAGATCTCCTCAAAAGCTCTTCTATTGAGAACACCAGTTAATTCATCAATTCTTACAAGATGATTAAGTCTTTTTTCTACTATTTCTAGTTGTATTATTTTTTCTTCTAATGCTCTTGTTTTTTCTTCAATTATTTTAGTTTGTTCATTTAATTTCACAAATACTTTGACCTTACTTTTTAAAATTTCATTGCTTATTGGTTTATACAGATAGTCAACTGCTCCTAATTCATATCCTTTAAAAATATGTTCTTCCTCTTTATTGATAGCTGTAATAAAAATAATTGGAATATCCTTTGTTTTGTTATTAGCTCTCATCAATTCAGCGACTTCAAATCCATTCATCCCAGGCATTTGAATATCTAAAAGGACAATATCAATTTTTCTTTTCAATAATATTTTTAGAGCATCATTTCCATTATAAGCAGTTATTATCTTTAAATTGTCACCTTCTAAAATTGCTTCTAATGAAATCAAATTTGCCTTAGTGTCATCTACAATAAGTATATTAGTACTATAGTTACTCACAATTCTTCCCTCCTAATTTTTTTATGTACCTATTAATCGAATTTAAATTCATAAGTTTACATGTCAAAAGACATTTTAACGCTGATAAGGGCATTGTATCAAAATAAGCTTCTTCGAATAGATAAATGATAATTTGAAGGAGCAAAGTAAATAACTCCATTTTTTATTTCTTCTTTATCCTCAACCTCTTTAATTATAAGCCAATTTAATCCTTTATATACCTTTGAAAATCGATCTGTTCTTTCTTTAATGTGGATAACAATAATTATGGGGAATTCTATAGTCGATTCTATATCTTTTAATACAATTTTCAGTGCTTCTACTCCACCTGCAGAAGTTCCTATTACAATAGCTTTATATTTCATATTAACACCCTATCTTTTTTTTGTAAATTTTTGTAGTAGAATTAATATTTTCAAATTTTTCATTAACACTAGTAAATTTTAAACTTTCTTTAGATCCAATCCCAATAATTCCACCAGGTACCAAGCTTTCTTCAAAAAGTTCTAGAACTTGATTTTGTAATTTTTCATTAAAATATATCAAGACATTTCTACAAATAATTAAATTAGCGTCAATAAAAGTCTTATCAATCACCAAATTATGCTCTAAAAATGTTACATTTTTCAATAAATTTTGATCAAATATAGCATGATCATATTTTGCAATATAATAGTCTGAAAAAGAGTTCTTTCCTCCTGCTTCTTGATAGTTTTTTGTCCATTTTTTTACATCTTCTATTGCATATATTCCTTCTTTTGCAACATCTATCACCTGTTCATTTATATCTGTTGCGTATATATTTACCCTATTTAGTAACCCTTCTTCCTTTAATAAAATTGCCATGGAAACTACTTCTTCACCAGTAGAACAACCTGCATGCCATATATTTATAGATGGATATGTCTTTAAAAGTGGTATAACATCTTCTCGTAAATCCTTAAAAAATTTAGGAAACCTAAACATCTCTGTTACATTTATAGATAGGTCTAATAATATTTGTTTCAATACCTTTCTATCATAGAGCACTCTTTCTGTTAGTTGAGTTATATTTTTCAAATTATCTAATTTAACTCTTCTTAAGATCCTTCTTTTTAAATGACTCTTTGTATAATTTTTAAAATCATAACCATACCTTAAATAAATAGCTTCAATTAATAGTTTTAATTCTAAATTTTCTATTTCTAACAATTCTATTTCATTCATAATTTATAACCATACCCTAAGTAAAGACAGTAATTTATTTTTATCAATTGGCTTAGAAAGATATTCATTAGCTCCAGCTTCAAGACATATATTTCTATCGCCTTTCATGGCCTTTGCTGTCAAAGCAACGATAGATAAATCTTTAAAATTATTTATTTTTCTTATCTCTCTTATAGCTTCATATCCATCCATAACTGGCATCATAATATCCATTAAAACTAAATCAACCTTTTTCATTTCTTTCAGTTTTTTTAGTGATTCCATTCCATCATTTGCTATTTCTACATGGATCCCATTCATCTCTAAAATACTCGATAATGCAAATACATTCCGCATATCATCGTCTACAACTAATATTGTTTTATCTTTAAATATTTCATCGTCATTACTTATCTCAACATTTTTATGCATTTTTACATTATGAACAAATAATTTTATTTCATCTAATAATCTTTGACTAGATCTATCTCCCTTAATAATAATATTTTCAACTTCCTTTCTTAATTTTTTTTCTTCATTTATACAAATTTCTTTACCTGTATAAACTATTATGGGGATATCAGAGAGATTGCTGTCTTCTTTTAATCTTTCTATAAACTCAAAATCATTGTAATCTAACAACCCTAAATCTAATATCAATAAATCTATATTATTTTTACTCATAATTTCTAACGCCTTTTCTCCTGATCTACTAGATAAAATTTCGATATCTTTATAATCGTGCTTTATTAATTCTGTAAGAGCATCATTTTGTATCCTATTGTCTTCTACTACTAAGATTTTATTAATTTTATTTCCACCTAATTCTGCTCTCTCTAATATATTTTCAATTTGAGCTTTGCTTACAGGTTTTTTAAAAAACTCTACATCTTTTTCAAACATACTTTTTTCATATTCTCCACCACTAATAATATTAATTGGAATATCCTTTGTTCTTTTATTACTTTTTAGTCTTTCTAGAACTTCTAATCCATCAATTTTTGGCAACCCTATATCTAATATAATTCCTGTAGGCATATAATAATCCGCAAGATATAATCCTATTTCTCCAGTTTCGGCAACAATCACTTTAAAGTTTTTTGTTCTACTAATATCCATTATTATTTTTGTAAAATTTGGATCATCATCAATAATCAGTAACACTTTATCACTGCAATTAATGTCATTTCTATCATCTAGCACATAAGGAATTTCAAACGGATTTTTAAATATTTTTTCCTCTTCCTCTTTACTAATTTCTTCTATAACTTCATAGGATACAGTCTTTATAGTATTTGTTTTTTCTATTTCTAAGTCAGAAATATCATTTTTCATTGGTAAGGTTAAAATAAATTTACTGCCTGTTTCTTTGACACTTTCAACCCCTAATATTCCTCCTAATAATTTAGCATATCCCATAGAGATCGAAAGCCCCAGTCCTGTCCCTCCAAATTCTCGACTTATAGTACCATCTTCCTGTTGAAAAGCATCAAAAATACTTTTAATTTTATTCTCTGAAATTCCAACACCAGTATCGCTTACTTCAAATTTAATTTTATTATCGTATTCTTTTATATTTAAATCAATATTCCCCTGTTTTGTAAATTTAAAAGCATTAGATATTAAATTTTTAATAATTTGTTTAACTTTAATTTCATCAGTTGCTATAACTTTAGGGCATTTTTCTGAAATTTCAATTGAAAACCCCAAATTTTTCTTAATAGATATTTGTTCAAATATCCCAAGCATCTCACTTTTAAAATCTTCTATATTCATCTTTGAAATATTGATTTCCATTTTTCCGGCTTCAACCTTGGATAGATCTAAAATATCATTGATTAATTTTAATAAATCACTTCCTGATGTATTGATAATCTTTGCAAACTCCCTTTGCCTTTCGCTTAGACTTGAATCTTTTTCCCCTAACAATTCTGAAAGTATCAATATACTATTTAAAGGTGTTCTAAGCTCATGACTCATATTTGCAAGAAATTCAGATTTATATTTGTTTGATAAAACTAAATCTTTAGCTTTTTCTTCTAATTCTTTCTGACTTATATTGAGTTCATTATTTTTATTTTCTAAATCTTTCTTTTGTACCTCGAGCATATCTGTATTCTCTTCTAATTCTTCATTTATAACCCTTAATTCTTCCTGCTGACTTTCTAGTTCTGCCTGAGAATCTTTTAATATATTTGACTGTGTTTCTAGTTCTTCATTTGTAACTCTTAATTCTTCTTGTTGTACCTGCAGTTTTTCACTATATTCGTTTGCAGCAACTAATAATTTTTCTACAGTTTCAAAATTTAAAATATTATTAATTGCAATTCCTATACTTATTTTAGCTAATTCTAAAAATTCGATTACAAGATCAGAAAATTCAGATGTTGAAGCAATTTCTAAAACTGCTACAACTTTATTTTGATAGTTACACGGTATAACTACAATATTAGTAGGAGAAGTACTCCCTACTCCTGAATTTATTGATATATAATCTTCTGGAATATCTGAAACTATTATTATATCTTTTTCTAAAGCTGCCTGACCCACCAAACTTTCACCTAATTTAAAACTACTTAGCAATCCTTTTTTTTTCTTAAATGCATAACTAGCAGCTAATTTGTATTCTTTTTCGTTTAGTTGCTCATTTAGCAAATATACTACCCCTACCTGCCCATTGATCTTTTTAGTGACCAAGGAAATTAACTGACTAAGTAAATTTTGCAAATCAGTGTTTGTCTGAGAAATATGATTTATATCCATCTGTCCTTTTTGAACCCAATCTCTACGTTTTCTTTCCTCTAAATTTTCTTTCAATTTATTTATAAGAGAAGTGTATCCATTAGATAACTCAATAAATTCAGTAGATGAATTTTTTTTGATATCCAATTTTACATCTAATTTGTCAAAATCAAAATTTTTCAATTTCTTTACAAAATCAATTATTGGCAAAGTGATTTTATTAATTGCAACCCATAATAAACCCAATGTTATAATCAACATTATTATTCCTGCTACAATATTTTTATGTGTTGTTTTTACAGTTTTATTTGTTAATACTTTTAAATCAGTAAAAAAATATATATACCAATTAGTACTTACTTGAGGAATTTCTATCTTTGAAATCACCTCATATCTATCTCTATTTTCCCTTGAAATTATTTTTTTCATCTTTAGTTCATCAGTGATAGAAGTTATTTCTAATCTCATTTTATAAATGTCATTACCATTCAAATCAGAATTAAAATTACTAGAGATAATCTGTCCTTTATCATCTAATAAAACTAAATTTCCATTTGTATTAACAAACTCAGAAATCAACTTTTCAAAATATTCTATTGAAATATCTATTCCCACAACTCCTACAAAATTATTTTTATCATATAGGGACTTTGCTATTGTAATTATTTTTTTATTTTTTCCATTCACAATAGAATTATAAGGTTTTGAAATAACTGTATTCCTTATTTTTTTAGCTTTCAAATAAAAATCATAATTAAAGGGATTATTAATAGTTCTTATATTTGCTTTCCCCTCTTTTATTGTGAAATACGAAATATATTGTCCGTTTTCAGAATATTTTTTATTATTGAGATAATTCGAATCTTTCCCATCAAACATATTCGGTTCTATAATAATATTATAACCAATTATATTAGGTCGCTTAATCATACTTTGTTCTATGATTTTTTCAAAATTTTGTCTTTTATTATCTATAATATCATTATCTCTAATTGACATTAAAATATCAGAAAATCCTCGATTGATCTCTGCTGTATGATCTATCTTTTGCTGAATTTTTAAAATATTTATATTTACTTCATCTTCTAATTTTACTATTACTCCTTCAACCTCTAAATCTCTACTATGCTTATATGAGTTTATAATTATTATTGTTCCTATAAATAATATTATACTAAAGGCCCATATAAAACTCTTTATTTTTACAGATCTGTGTTTTCTCAATTAAAGTACCCCCTGATTTTGTACACAATCAATTATCAAAACAAAAAAATGGGGGATCCCCATTTTTTTATTTTAGATTTTTTTTATATATTCTTTTTCATCTATTTTTTTTATTACTTTCCCTAACTCTTCTGGTTTACCATAATAATACCCTTGAAAAAGTTCTACTCCCATCTCCTTTAACATATTTATTTCTTCTATCGTTTCTGTTCCTTCTACTATGACCTCTAAATTCAAACTCTTACCTAATTCTATGATAGTTTTTATGATTTTCATATTTTCAGTACATTCAAACATATTAATTACAAATGAACGATCGATCTTTAATGTAGTTACTGGTAACTTTGATAAATATGAAAGGGAAGAATATCCAGTTCCAAAATCATCTATAAAAAAATTAATTCCTATTTTTTTTAAGTCGTTTATTTTTTCAATTGATTTGTCGATATCATCTATAAATGCACCCTCAGTAAGTTCAAAATTTATTCCTTTCAAAGTTCCATGCTTAGTAATTATTTCCTTTGAAAAATATTTTTTATTAAAGTGAATAGGAGATATATTAAGTGATACAGAAGTTTTTAACTTTACTATATCTTTTTTTACTTGTTCTATCAAAAAGTCCGTAAGATCTATAATTAAAGAAGTTTTTTCTGCTATTGGTATAAATATCCCTGGAGAAATCTCTCCTTTTTCAGGATGGAACCACCTCATAAGAGCTTCAAATTCAACCTGTTTAGTTCTTACATTCACTTTCGGTTGGTAATAAATTTTAAACTCTTCATTTTCTATTCCTTTTTTTATATCATTTCCAAGGAGATAAAACACTCCATCTCCCTGTGTTTTTTCAAAATCAAGTTGATCAAATAAAGTTTTCATAGCAGTTTTTATAGATAAATCTTTCTTGTATTCATTAAAAACTTTACAAATAAATATCTTATATTCATTCTCTTTAATTTTATTAAATTTTTCTAATTTTTCTAAAAACCTTTCTTCTAAATTCATTATTTCTTTTGAATCAAGAGAACTTTCTATTACTACTAAAAATTGATCTCCATTTAGTCTTATGATTTTATCACTAGTTCTAAAAGTTTCCCTTAGTATACAAACTAAAGAAATTATTGCCTTATCCCCTATTTCCATACCAAATTCATTATTAATATAGGTTAAATCAACTATATCAAATAACCCAAAATATATATTTTTATTCATTTTGTTAGTATTATTATAATTTATCAATTCATTTAATTCTTTCATACCTCTTTCCCTTTTCAATACTCCTGTAAGGTTATCAAAATTAGATTTTAGATAGAGTTCTTCACTAATTTTTTCTTTCTGGCTAAGTATTCTTCTTGTAGTAGATATTAGTAAAAGAACTAGGAGGATTATTAAAACGCCATTTAATATTATATAAGTAAATTTTTTCAAAATTCTTAAATTTAAATTTTTCATCTTTATATCTGCACCAGCAATATATTTTCTTTTATCTTTAGATTTTAAAACTAGATATACAGACCTATACCCTCCACCTTTATCTGTGCTGTCTATATAATGAATAGTTTTATTTTTCAATATATCTATAGTTTCTCCGATAGAATCATCTTCTAAGGCTTGAAAATCTATCCAGTAAAGTCCTGTTGAATCTCTATTTTTTACCTTGTCTATGTATTTTTTAACATTCCCTCCAATAGCTGTATAAGTTGGCATATTTTTTTCATCTATTATTGTGTATAGATAGTCGACTTTATTTGCTCTTGACATCTCATTTAAAATTTCTGTTGCTTCTAAAATTTTTTCATGGGTATGGGAATTTTTATCCATATTTTTAAATGTGTAATCATCTCCTAAATAATAAGGTATATTCTTTGCTGCCCTATAAAGGTTATAATTTATTTCTTGTAGCTCCTTATCTTTCAAATGCGAATAGCCTAAGTATCCATAGATGAATATTCCTATTGTTAGTAGTATAAATATTTTTACATTCTGCTTAATCTTCATCTACCCTCCTTTGTTTGAAATAATCCGTAAGTTAAAGTTCTTGATTATTATACCTGTATTATTTTCTTAATATTAAATATATATTTTATTTCTAAGTTTTGCAATTAAAATTTGTTTTATTAAAGAAAATTAATTAATTTTTTTGTTTTTCTATTCTATTTTCAAACATTTATTCCCTTATTTACACTTTATTTGTTCTATGGTATATTAAATTATAAAATAAAAGGGAGTTTTTTTATTATGAATTATATTGTCGAAAAATTACATCTAACCAATGTAGAAGAAGTTAATGAAGTTAGGTCTTTTCTATCTACATTTCAATTAGATTATGAAAAAGATATTGATTACACTGTTGTCATCAGAGATAATAATAAAATTATTGCTTCTTGCTCAAAATCCAAAGATATTCTAAAAGGATTTGCTGTAAATCAATCGGTACAAGGTGAAGGAATTACTAACCTTCTGATTAAAGCTATCCAAGACAGATTATTTCAAGAGGGAATTTTCCACTCCTTTATCTTTACAAAGCCTATTTATGAAACTACTTTTAAATCTTTGGCTTACAAGGTTTTAGCCAGTGTAGAAGAGGTTACATTATTAGAATATGGATTTAATGATATCCATAAAAGCTTGGCTGCCATTAAAAAGTTATATAATATCGATAATTCTACTCCTAAAACAGCACTTGTTATGAATTGTAACCCATTCACTCTAGGACATCGATACCTCATTGAAAAAGCTAGTTTAAATTCTAAGGAAGTTCTCGTCTTTATAGTTGAAGAAGATAAATCACTTTTTCCATTTGAAGACAGATATCAGATGACAAAAAACGGAGTAGCAGATTTAAAAAATGTCACAGTCATTCCTGGTGGGAAATATATAATATCCTCAGCTACCTTTCCTTCATATTTTTTAAGGGAAGAAACTAAGATTTTAAGCGCATACACAAAGTTAGACGCTACTATTTTTTCAAAATATTTCTGTAAACAATTTAATATAACCAAAAGAATGCTTGGAGAAGAGCCATACTGTCCTGTTACAAAAAGTTATAATGAAGCACTAGTAGGAATCTTAGAAAATCATGGAGTAGAAGTAGATATCATCCCTAGAAAGTGGATATCTACTCCAAACAATTACATAAGTGCTTCTAAAGTTAGAAATCTCATAAAAAAAGAGGGCAGAGAAGCTTTAGACCACCTATCAGAATTTATTCCACCAGTAACAATAAATTATTTAAAATCAGAGGAGGGTAAGGAAGTAATCAAGAAAATTATAAATTCTAATACTCCCCATTAACTATTATGATAAATCCAATGAATATTTTAGATGCTAGAGAAAATCGAGCTTATTTACAAGAAGAATTAATTAAAAAATTTAACCTACCTCTCCTTGTAATACGTGCTAATTATCCGGGAACAAATAAAAATAATAAAATAACCAAATATATTATAAAAACAATATCTAAAACAATTTTATCTAATATTTCTCCGACTAATATAAAAATAATAGATTCCTTTGAGGGAGTTGTTTACCTTTTAAGTATTGATAATTTTCCTACTGAATTAAAAAAAATGACAGTGAATATAGAGACTATCCATCCCTTAGGGAGGTTGGTCGATATTGATATATTAGATCTGAATAATCATACTTTGAGTCGAACAGAACTAGGATATTTCCCGAGAAAATGCTTTATTTGTTGCGACCTAGCTCATAATTGCGTAAGAAGTAGAAAACATAGCTTAGAGGAAATTTTGAAGTTTATAGAATTTAAAGTTTATGATTATAAGAATTCAATAGAAAACCATTCAAGTAGATATAAATAAATATAAAACAAAGCGTCTAGACTAGAATAATAAAAGGAGCAAAAAAATGTATAATGACATAATATTTAAATTAGGTGAATTCGCTACTGAAGCTATGATCTATGAAGTTTCTTGTTTTCCCTCCTTTGGTTTAGTTTCTCCTATATCTTCTGGAAGTCATTCAGATATGGATTATTTCACCTTTATAGATAGTACCACTGCCCTAAATAGATATTTTTTAGAGATGGCTTCTGCTGGATATTCCAAAGATCCTCTTGATAAAATTTTTGCCAATGTCAGAGACATCGGTGAAAAAGCCGAAAAAGCTATGTTTATTAAAACAGAAGGTATTAACACTCATAAAGGAATGATTTTTGTTTTAGGCTTAGGAATAACTGCTAGTAGTAAAATTTTACATGATAGCAAAGATTTTAATGAGATCTCTAAGCTAATAAAAAATATGACTACTGGTATAGTAGAAAGTGAGCTTAAAAACCTCAGTACTAAAACCAATCTTACTCATGGTGAAAAAATTTTTTTAGAATATGGTATTAGCGGAGTTCGTGGAGAAGCAGAGATAGGATTTCCAATAGTTTTTGACTATGCTTTGAACCTCTATGATTCGGATAAAAAATTAGGACAAAATAACCGTTTAGTTCAAGCACTTTTAGGTATTATGAGCCAGTGTAAAGATACTACTATCCTCCACAGGCATGACTACGATACCCTTTTAAATTTACAAAAAAAATCTAAATTTTTAATAAATTCAGGAGGTTTTAATAATTTAAGTAACCTTTTAGAAATTAATAATTTAAATTCTCACAACGAAGAAAACTGTATAAGTCCTGGAGGATGTGCAGATTTATTGGCTTTGACCGTTTTCCTTAGTAAACTAAAAGAATATTTTTTCTAAAAAATAAAAAAAAATAAATTTAAGTTGCAATTGTTAAAAAAATTTAATATAATACTTGTAAGAAATAACTATTCTTTCCCTAGTAATAATCTTATTTCTTATTTGACTCACACAATATTTTTCTTCCCTAGTAAAATTATTGTATATAGTGAACTCAAAATAAAAACCCATACTTTTAGTATGGGTTTTTTATTTTTTTAAAATTATATTTGTATGTATCTAATATCACATTATTTTTTATTAACTATATATATGGTTATATTTCTTTTTTAATTCTTGATTAAAAAAATCAAATATTATATAATTATTTATAATCTAAATAATTATTTTATATCTGACTAAAATAGGTTTAAAAGGAGAAAGAAAAATGAAACAATTTAATAGGCAATCTCTCCTCATTGGAGGAGAAAATACACAAAAATTAATAAATTCTTCCGTAATCATCTTTGGATTAGGTGGTGTAGGAGGATTTACTGTGGAATCACTCAGTCGTGCAGGTCTCGGAACAATAACTTTAGTTGATTTCGATACTGTAGATATTACTAATTTAAATCGACAAATTATAGCTACGCATAGCTCTATTGGAGAAGAAAAAACAAAGTTATTTAAAACCCGGATCTTGGATATAAACCCTAATACTATAGTTAATGTCCATAATTTAAGGGTTACACCTGATAATGTAAAAACTTTATTTGATAATATAAAATATGATTATATTGTAGATGCCATAGATACTATTTCTGCTAAATTAGCTTTAATTAAGATTAGTAAAGATAGAGATATCCCTATAATCTCTTCTATGGGATTTGGAAACAAATTAGACCCGACAACTATAAAAATTGCAGACATCAGTAAAACTAGTGTCTGTCCTTTGGCTCGTACTATAAGAAAAGAGCTAAAAAAAAGAAGAATAAACAGAGTTAAAACAGTTTTTTCTACAGAAATTGCTACAAAACCTAACAATCCAAATAATTCTAGAGAAAAAGCTGCCAATGTAGGAAGCGTCTCCTTTGTTCCTTCAGTAGCAGGGCTCATTATAGCTGGAGAAGTAATTAAAGATCTAATAAAAAGTTAAATAGGAGTTGATATAGATGAATAAAATAGGATTATTTTATGGGACTACCGGAGGAAGAACTACTGGTATAGTTGATGAATTTGATTTTAATCTGAGAGATGAAGTTGAAATATTTGATGTAGCTAATGGAATTGAGAAAATAAAAGAATTTGAAAACCTAATCTTAGTTACACCTAGTTATGGGTTTGGTGAATTAGAAGCTCATTGGGAGGCAGTTATAGAAGACTTTAAAAAAATTGATCTCAATGGGAAAACTTTAGCCCTTGTAGGTTTAGGAAGTCAAACTACATTTGGAGAATCCTTTGTAGGAGCTTTAGAAATTTTATACAAGATCATCATTAAAAACGGTGGAAAGATTATTGGGTTAACTTCTACAGATGGATACCATTTTGAAGAATGTGATGCTATTATTGAAGGTAAATTTATGGGGTTAGTTTTAGACGAAGAAAATCAAGATGATATGACTCCTGATAGGATCTATGATTGGCTTGAAGTTATAAAAAATGGATTTAGATAAAAATATTAATTAGGAGAATAAATATTCTCCTTTTTTTAATTCAACAACTTATCTCAATTTATAGATAATTTTTATTGACAAACTAAGGTTATAAAGTTATAATCTATATATATAAATAAAGATAGCTAGGAGGAGTTTTTATGAAAGTTTCATCAAGGAAAAATAAATGGGTATTTGAGTTTGATACTATCTCTATTGTTTGTGGTATAACTAGGATTAACAACATCTATACAATACTTTTTGAACTGAATGACAAAATTATAAAAATTAATACTAGGGATTTAGATAAAACTTTTTTATCTTTAGAAAGATCTTTAAACTCTAATTCTATCTTAAACTATAGATAACTAAAGTAATAATTATATAAATTTTTGGCGACTATAAGTCGCCTTTTTTTATTTCAAATTTATGATATAATATAATCTAATAAATATAAAACTATCAATTTGAAAAAATAAAATAATTGCTGTATAACTTAATTTGAAAGGAAATTTATGAAAGTATCAATACTAGGAAGCGGAAGTTCTGGAAACTCTATTTTTATCGAGATAGATAATATTAAAATTTTGATCGATGCTGGGTTTAGTGGGAAAAAAATAAAAGAAAAATTAGAGGTTATAGGAGAAGATATCAATGATATTAAGGCGCTTCTAATAACTCACGAACATGGAGATCATATTTTAGGAGCAGGAATTATTTCTAGAAAATATAACTTGCCCATCTATATCACCGAAGAAAGTTACCATGCCTGTAAGCATAAATTAGGGAAAATAAATTCTTCTAATATAAATTTTATAGATGGTAAATTTTATTTAGACACTGTCTTAATCACTCCATTTGATGTTATGCATGATGCTGAAAGAACTATAGGGTTCTCTGTAGAATATATGGAAAAGAAACTTACTTTAGCTACTGACATAGGACATATAACCAATATTGTCCGAGAGCAGTTTAAAGGCTCTCAAATCGCCATCATTGAAGCTAACTACGATTACAATATGCTTATGAGTTGTGATTATCCTTGGGACCTTAAATCTCGTGTTAAGGGGCGAAATGGACATCTATGTAATGAGGATACTGCCAAATTTTTGACGGAGTTATATCATAAAGATTTAGAAAAAGTTTATTTAGTCCATGTGAGTAACGACAGTAATTGCTATGACCTAGCTTATAATACTGTGGAATTTGAACTAATAAAAAATGATATAAATATAGATCTTGAGATTGTGAGGCAAAACACTGTTACCCCAATATATAAATCTAAAAAATAAAATACAAGTGGATAAAAGATATAGAATAATATCTAAAAAAATAAAAACTTTGGCACAGAGATACCCAGAGAAAAGTCATTTAATTGAAGTTCTAAACTAAGTCTCTGTGAAGCTCTGTTTTATATCATTTAATTTTTTATTTGAGAAAAAAAGATAGGAGGAGAATATGAAAATTAATAATTTGTGGGAAGAACTCAATTTTGAGATAAATACCTGTAAAGTTTTTAAAAAAAATGAAAAAGATAATAAAGTATTGTTAGGAGGAGGAAACAGGAATTGTAATCTTTTAATTATAGGAGATGATCCTAATCTTTTTGAGGATGAAAATCTAAGAACAGCTCCTAATAGTACCGGTGCATTCTTTAAAAATCTATATGAATTAGTCGAATTACCCCCTGAGGAATTTTATCTTACCAATATTGTAAAATGTAATTTGAGACTAAAAGATCTCTCTAAAGAGGAAAAAAAGACATATTCAGATGTTTTAGATATGCAAATTGCTCTTTTAAATCCTAAAATGATAGTTACTCTAGGTCAAGAAGTCAGCCGATTTTTGCTAAGAGATCAAACATTAAAAATTTCTGAAATCCGTGGTAAAACTTATGATTGGGATGGTGGAATTATAGTAAATCCTATCTATGATCCTAATTTTTTGATCAGAAATAGTGATAAGAAAAAAGGCAGCCCAAAATGGCTAACTTGGAAAGACATGGAAGAAATAAAAAAAAGTATGGAAGAAATAAATGGATAAAAAACAAATAAGATCTGAGATCTTAAAAAAAAGGAAAACACTCTCAAAAGAATTCATAAAAAAATATTCCGAAGATATTTTTAATATCCTTATAAATTCTCCTATCTATAGAGAAGCTAAAGTTGTTATGTCTTATATGGATTTTGGAGGAGAAATCAATACTACCTTTATAAATAACCATATTTTAAAAAATGAAAAAACCTTGATCCTTCCCAAAATACTAGAAGACGGAGGATTAGTAGGAGTAATTTACGATGATTCTAAAAAATTTAATGATAATAACCTCTTTAAAATTAAAGAAATCAATGGTACTTATATAGATATAGAAAAAATAGATCTAATTATCATCCCAGGAGTAGCCTTTGATCTAAAGGGTAATCGTGTTGGTTTTGGAAAGGGATATTACGATAAATTTTTAGAAAATTACTCTAATCTCATCGTAGCTCCTCACTATGAATTTCAATTATATGAAAATGTTCCATGGGAAGCACACGATAAACAAGTAGATTTTTTATTAGGAATATCTCTAAAAAAGACTCTTGATTAAAATAGTCTTTTGGTTTATAAAAGACTAAAAAACCTCAAGGATACCCTTGAGGTTTTTTACTAACTTTCATTTTGTTCTTTTATTTTTTTACTTTTTTGTTTTTTTATACATTCCCTTTTTATATTCGTCCAGACTCATTATTTCTCTAGGAATAATTTTTTCTCCTATTTTATATTCCTCAGTTTCCTTTTGTTTATCACTCTCAATTTTACAATAATACTCTATTTTCATACTTGTACTTTTTTTAGAAATTTTTTTTAATTCTAAAATAAAATTTTTATAATTTTCCCTCATGATTTTATTTAAAGCTATATCTTCAGTTTTTAATTTTTCCATATTATTATCGTAATAGGTTATCCTGTAAAAAGAATCCAAGGCTGTCGTTCCAATATTTGTTATTTCAGATGCAAAATAAGTTTTCTTTTCATCAGTAATAAGTTTGAAATCTCCAAAATTTCCATTATATTCTAATTCCCCATTATATCCATATACTGTAGATATCAATGTATGAAGTACCGTAACTCCTCCACTTAACCTTTCACTATCTTTATCTTTATTATTATAACTTTGAATAGGTTGTTCTTCAAATACTAATTCACTTCTATATTCACCATCTCCCAACCCCTTGGGAAGTCTAGCAGCCATCCTTACTATCTTTTTACCTTTAGGCTTCAAAATTATAATTTTAGGATAAGCAATTATCCAATCCCCCATATAGAGTGATTTTGTCTTTTGAT
>NZ_JBATVM010000285.1:0-16431 GCF_049671765.1 Psychrilyobacter sp. | reverse complement strand
CTACCAATACTGTTGCATCAGTTTCACCTAATTTTGCTAAAAATTTATCTTCTGCTGCAAATGTCACCTCTCCCTTCTTGGCTTGAAAAAAGGGAGCAAGTCCAGTAAGTTTCTGAACTTTATCTCCCTTAATTTTTCCACCAAGAAGAGTTGATAATTTTTCTAAATTATACATAAAACTCCTCCTAATATTATTATAATTTTATTTTTTTTGAACTCTCTAAAACTTTTAATACATCGGCAGTTATATCTTTCCCGCCGTATAATACAGCACCTTCTTCAATAACCATCTCATATTTACTTTTTCTCGCTACTTGTTTAACTGCTGATTTTATCTCAGTTTGTATAGTTCCCATCTCTTCATACTCTAATCTTCCTAATTTTGTTTGTAATGCTTGACGCTCTTTCCCAAATTCCATCTGTTGTTTTTGAAACTTGTCTTTTTCTGCAACAGTCACTTTATCACCTTTTGCATTTAATTCTTTAGCTATTTTTTCTAAGTTTTTAGCTTTAACTGCTAATTGACCTTCCAATTTTGTTTTTTCAGTTTCTAGTTTTTCTTTAGCAACTTGTGTTTTTGAGTAACCTTGAAATACTTTTTGTGTATTTACAGTGGCTATTTTCGCTGCAAAAATTGATACCGACATACTTATCGCCATTACTAATGTTAACATTTTTTTCATTATACTCACTCCCATTTATTTTTATTATATTTTTTTAAAACATTTGTCCCATGTTAAAGAAGAATTGCATTCCGTTTTCTTCTGAATCTCCTACTGGGAATCCAAAGTCAAGTCTAATTGGTCCAATTGGCGTTTTTATTCTCAGTCCAACTCCCGCAGATTGTTTCATATCATCAGGAACTTTCCCTTCAGACCTATCTACAAACTTATCAGTACTATCTCCATTATACCAAGCTCTCCCTATGTCATAGAAAAAAACTAGTCCTAAAAAATCGTTTATCTGCGTTCTATTCTCAATATTAAAAACTAATTGATCCTGTCCTCTTAACCAACCATATTTATATCCTCTCATGGAGTTTGCTCCACCAGATGCATATAATTGTTGATATTTCAATGAATCAGTCCCCATTCCTCCAACCATTCTATAAGCCATGGTATTTCCTTTGAATAGACCTTGATGATATTTTCGAAGCTCTAAAGTAGCTTTTGCAAACATCTCATCATCTCCATTTATTCCTGGATTAGTCTTATATTTGTCTCCTACTTTAGTTCCAAAATAATGGCCTAGTTCTACATTAAATTTAGCATAATTTCCAGTTGTAGGATCAAGATAATTATTTCTTGTATCATATATTACTGATGGTGTCACACTAGCATAATTATAATTCTGTGTATTCTGCCCAGTAATATCATCTTCTTCAACTCGCTCTAATTTAAGTCCTAACTCAAATCTCAGATATCTACTAAGACCTTTACCAATTGAGATTGTCCCTCCATGAATAGTACTAGAATAATGTTGATCTGTTTCACTATCTTCATCCTCTTGTCTATAAAGGTTCCATCCCCATGATACAAAGTCAGTCCCTTTTATCCATGGATCTTTAAAAGAAAGACTTACACTAGTATAATTTTCTGAAGATTTTTCAAAAGTAAATCCAAAATCTTGCCCTCTTCCTTTATAGTTAGTATCCTTTACACTGATACTTCCTACAAGTCCTACTGCTGAACCATAAGATATTGCTCCTTGAAGCATAGCTGTTCTATCTTCATCTATAAGCATTACAACCTTTACACCATCTGGATCACCTGGAATACTTTTATATTCAGGCTGAACATTTTTAAAAGCACCACTTCTCATTAGATTCCTCACAGATTGGTCATAATCTTTTTGATTAAATACCTGCCCCTCTTTTATTTCTAATTCTCTTTCAATTATAAAATTTTCCGTTTTCAAAAGAGTATCATTAGACTGTCTACGAGCACCTTTTTGTTTAGTTACCATCTTTTTATATTCAACGTTACGAATAATTCCCTCAGAAAGAGTTATTACTAACTCCATATTGTTATTGATATCTATATTTATAACTTTTGCAAGGGTATATCCATCTTCATGATATTTTTTAATAATCCTATCTTTGTCATCTCTCAGTGTATTTATACTATATATCTTTCCAGGTTCAGTTTCAATTAATTTAGTTAATTCATCTGTTGAATACTTTGTATTCCCTTCAATTTTTACACCTGTTATAACTTGGTTCTCTTCTAAATTATATTGTATTGAGACCCCTTTGCCATATTTATAAACTTCTGGGTTTACATCTCTAAAATGGCCGGTATTAACAAGGTTTCTTTGTCCTTCTAAGATCTTTGCCTTAGAAAAAAACGAACCTACTTTTACTGGTATTTGCTTTAAAATCTCTTCTCTAGATATATGTAAATTCCCAAATATATCTATTGAACTTATAATTAAAGATTTATCTACCTTCACTCTTTCTGACATTGGTAAGATGTTTTCCTTTTTTAATAGATTTGTTACATCTTTATCCTCTTTAATTTCAACAACAAGTTCTATCTTATTGTTTTCTAATTTAGGATATATAGTTATATCATCAATATAAGACAATTTTTTTATTGTTTGATAATCGACTACCATGTTATTTGTAGAGTATTTGTCACCTATTTTGGACTTTAAATTTCCTTTGATAACTTCCATTGGTACTTCCCGATTTCCTTTAATATCTATACCAGATATTTCGTAATCCAGGGAAAAACTCACCAATGAGATCAAAAGTGTTAATAAAATTATTAATTGTTTTCTCATTCTTCTCCTCCAAGTAAAAATATGTTAAGTATTATCTGCTCTAAATTTTTATATTTCTTTCTCCAACTTAGATCGACATGGTAGTTAACAAGGGTATCTCCAGTTCTTGCTCTACCTTCTGGAATTTTCCCAGCTCCTCCACCCCACGATAAATGTTTGGTTATTCTATGATCTAAAGCAAAATCATACTCAGTGACATTGTCATAATATTTAGATGCGCCCCATCTAGCTTTAGCCTTCCAATAGAGTTTATCTTTATATATTGGGTTTTCTGCACTTATAGATGCTCCCAAGCCTAAAGTCCCAGTATCCTTATAAGTTCCACCTTCATATTCATACGCTACCAAATCAGATGAAATTTGAAATTTTTCTATCTTTAATACACTGGCAATCTCTGAAGATATAGGTGAAAAAAGTTTATCACTTATCTCTCTATCCAATACATCTTTTACAACTACATTAGTATTTTTTTCATCACTTACATTATGAAAAGTCAATAACGATCCAATCTCATCTTCGTTTAATCCTGAACCTGTACTCATTTGAATCTGTAAATTTGGATATTCACCATTTATATTTATATATACATCTTCATTTGCAATTGTAGAATTTGCATTCAACACTACTATTGGATGAAAACTTACTGATTCAGATTCCGTTTTAATAAATTTTGCTGTGGCAGTACTCAAATAGAATAAATTATTATTTAATACCACAGAACCATCATCAATACTAACCATTCCATTGTAACTTATATCTTTATTTTCCAACTTTAAATTCCCATCTATATTTAAATCTCCGTCTATATTCTCAACAATAGATGTATAGACTAATTTAGAAATTTCTAATTTAATTGGATTTTCGGTTTTTAAATTTATATCTAGATCTATACTAGGACTACTACCTTCAACTGTTTTTATTTCAAAATCACTACCTAATTCTTTGGATTTTCTAATAACTTCCTTTTCCTTAATTTGAGAAGCTATCTTAGAAACCTCTGTATCTTCAATATTTGGAACTCCTAAGATTTCACCGCTATTAATTATAAAATCTCCCGTAACTTTATTTTTGGTAAAAATAGCATCTGAGCTTAACACCAAATTGATCTTGTCTTGATAGGAATAATCTATATTATCCAAAATCAAATTAAATCTATAATCTAGTTTAGAAACCTGTTTTTCTTTGTTCTCTATTCCTTCAAAATCAGGAATTTTTAGATAACCTTCCATTTTAATGTCACCATTGTTTATCTTACCCTTGAAGTAATCAATCTTCACAAGTTTTTTATCTAGAACTACTTGAGTATTTACCTTGTCTATGATAATACCATATTTTGGCATTTCACCAGAAAGATCTCTGATTTTAAATTCTCCATAATTATTTTTAGAATTTATTTCTACATCAATAGTAGCTATCCCTTTAATTTTTTCTATATATTTTGAAAAAGAAAAAATGTTTAAAAAAGAAAGATCTATTTCATTAGATTTAATATTTAAACTATAATCAAAATCTTTAAAATCAATTTTCCCTTTTGAGGTTAATTTATTTCCATGATAACTTAAAGTTAATTCTTCTAATCTTAACTCTTTTAAATCCCCATGAAAACTTGTTTTTAAGTTTTCTAGTTTATTTCCATCAATAGAAATAACTTTACTGTGGATATTTAGGTTATATTTTAATTTATCAAATGGACCATTTACACTGATAGAAGCATTTAATTTTCCATTTATATCTTTAGTCTTTGAATACTCTTTTAAGTTTTCTATTTCTAAAGTATCTTTAATTTCAAAGGAAAGTATATTTTTACTAAGATCAATCCATCCTCCCCCATTTAAGAGTTTATCACCTTTTTCAGAATAAATAGTAACGCTATTCACATCTATGTGACCACTTTTGTCTAGCTTACTTAAATCCCCTCCTTTATAAGTCGAGACCATCTTTACATTTGGCAACTTAGTTCCTCGAAGATAAACATTATCTGCGAAAGTTTTTAAAACTCCACTAATATTATCTGGTGTTCCCCACAGTACAACTTCTCCTGTAAGACGATATTTTAAATTTATATCTCCGTAGTATTCTGCCAAATTATTTTCAAGTAAATTCACCTTTAATTTAAATTCTTTAGAAGAAACATCATAATATCCGCCGATATTATTTTCACCAACTTTAAATTCATCAAGAAATATCTTTTGATTGAAAAATCGGATTCCTCCCTTTAAATACAACTTCGGTAATTTTTCATATTGAATCCAAGCATTTGTCGAATAAAGTTTAATTTTAAAATTTTCTAATTGACCTTTTAGACTTCCATCGACATCTTCTAAATTCATTTTGAACCCATACTTTTCTAATGATTTTATCTTATTTTCTCTTATTCCTCTTATTTTATAGTCAAAATCCAAGGTCTGATTAATTATATTATAGTCCCCTACAATTGTCAAAAGATTATTTCTAAGTTCTAAAACTTTAAAAACTCCATCAGAATAATTTAATCCTACTTTAAAGTCTTTAAATTTAACCTTATCATAGGATAACTCTCCTAAATAACCATCAAAATCTACGCCGAGTTTCCTTTCATGGTTAACTATTCTTAGTCTCCCACGAATATCCTTATATGACCCACCATATTTTCCACCTTTACTCTCAACATCAGAAATCATTGAAAAATTTTGTTTTACCCCGATAAAAGTACCTTGAAAATCTATTCCTGTTTCTAAGTTATCAACAGATATAAAGTTTTCTACTTTCAAATTTTTCCCTGTATAATCAAAATTATAAGAGAGATCTTCTATATCTAAATAACCATTTCCAGATAGCTGCAACTCATTATAAAATAAATTTATCTTGTTAAAATATATTTTATTACCGTTATTAGTAAAATTTAAAGACAAGGCCCTCTGTGAATCTTTTTCTTTTATCTCTACTTCTCCCTGTCCAAATAATAGATCTTTGTTGGCATAATCATAGATTACTTTAACATTATTTTTGGTAGAATAATGTTCACCTTTATATTCTATTTCTAGATCTTTAGTTCCTATACTAGAGATTCCAAAGATTTTTTTATTTAAATCTATATCCCCGCCTATTTCTAATATATCCGAGTAAAGGGTATAATCAATTTTCTCTGTATTTAGATCATATTTAAAGTTTCCATTTAATTTCTTTTGTTTTAAAGGACTTCTCTTATTTAAAATATTAAAATTTAAATCTAAAATATCTTTATCATAGGAACCATTCAGTAAAGCATACCCTTCATTCCCATTATAATCCATAAAAAATCTCAAATCTTTTAATCTTACTTGGTCTCCAGATAAAACTATACTTCCCTTTAGATCTTTTACTTGTCCCCCTTTAATATCTAACGTATTTAACCTTAAATAAGTATCTAAAGTGAGATTAAAATCATCATCAAAATTAAAATTTAATCTTAGATAAGAAACATTAAAATCTCCTAAGTCCTCTATTTTTTTCTTCAAGGTATCATCAAATAAAGTCACTTTTTTTATATCTTCTTTATTCAAATCACTAGTAGTTATATTCATCTCTACATCATCTAGGATATATTCCAAGGAAAAATCAACATTTTTATTTCCCATCTTTCCATCTAACTTTAATTTTATTCTCTCACCTAGAAAATCTACTCCTCCATGGATATCTGTTGCCACCCCTTCATAGGCAATAGTTTTAAAACTGGCCTCTGATAGATAAGCGTTTCCCCATAAACCATCACTGTCTATAGTTAGATCAAGATCTGCTTTTCCTCCTAAGTAATTTGTATATTCATCTACATAAGCGTATTGCATGAGATCTTGATCTATACTCCCATTTTTTAATTTAATGGTCATGGAATACTCTTTTTCATAATTAGTAAAGGAATAGTCCACCATCTCATCACCTTTGGTATTATAAAAATCCAAATCAATTCCATGGGTGTCATCAAAACTAACATATCCCTCTACGTTATTCACAAATTTATTTATTGGTTTTTCGTAATAATTATCTTGAAACAGTAGTTTACCATTGGTTACAGTAATAATATCTATAGGCACTCCTACTCCGGCTTTTCCAGGACTCCCTGTGGCAAAAATATCTACTATATTTACATCTCTATTTTTATCTACTGCAATATAAAGATATGGGTTTTCAGCACTGATCTCTGTAATTTTACCTCTCAGAAGATCTTTTACAGAATATCGTAAGATAAGCTTAGGAGCATATAGTACTGTAATTCCTTTGTCGTCTTTTAAAACTGCATCATTTACAACAATTAGACCAAATTCAGAAAGATCAGAGGTTGTATGAGATATATCAGCTAAAAAATATTTTAAAGTGATATCTACCATTTGATCAAAATTATTTTTAACAGTCATATATAATGGAATAGTCATTAACACTAAAATAAGCACCGAGGAAACAATGAAGCTTTTTCGGTATTTTATGATAAGTCTTTTCATAGCTCCCTCCTTGTCCCCTTCGGTTGTATCATCACACCATAGTTCCCCTGGCCTCTTGGCACTCTCTTTATAGTGGTCTTTTTAGAGGTATTCCTGCTCTTCTTGGATATTTTTTATCTGTCTCTGCCATCTTTTCTATCTCAAATACATATCTAGGGTCTTCACAAAATGGTAATTTTAATTCGTCTACTTTTACTATTTTACTATTTAATATTTCAAATGCATTTTCAGAATATTTTAATTCCTCCTGATAGTCCATCTTCTGAGCTAAAAATGTAGCTCCAACTTTCAAGAAGGGAATCATATATTCTAATATTACATTAAATTTTGATACTCCTCTACATAATCCAAGATCGTAATTTTCCCTTTTCCCTTCTAGTTTTATATAATCTTCCGCTCTCATATTAACTACTTCTACATTAGATAGGCTTAATTTTTCTGCTACCATCTCTAAAAATTTTGTTTTTTTACTCACAGAATCCATCAAAGTAAAATTTATATTAGGGTTAGCAATAGCTAATACCATCCCAGGAAATCCTGCTCCTGTTCCTATATCCATGGCTTTTTTCACGCCACAAGGTATTTTATTTTGTAGTAATAAAGAATCTAAAAAATGCTTTTCATACATAGTTTTTTCATCTCTTATAGCAGTCAAATTTGTATGTTTATTAGTTTCTAATAATAAGTTACCATACTCTAGCAGCATATCTACTGTAGTGTCATCTAACTCTAAACCTATTTTTTTTAACCCATCATAAAAAAATTCTTTCACTTATTTGTCACCTCTTATTTTTAAAACCATAAGTAATACAGATATATCTGCTGGAGATACTCCAGATATTCTAGATGCTTGTCCTATATTTAAAGGTTTTTTCTCGTTTAATTTCTCCTTAGCTTCACCTGTTATCCCACTTATTACATCATAATCAAAATCTTTAGGGATCAATCTTTCCTCTAGTGCTTTATGTTTTTCTATCATCTTTAATGATTTTTTTATATATCCATCATATTTAACTTGAACTTCTACTTGGTATTCGGTGTCTTCAGGATATTCTCCTAGTTCAAATCCATCTATAATCTCAACAATATATTTAATATCTTTATAATCTAATCTTGGTCTTTTTAATAATTCTAGTAGGGTAGTCCCCGATTTTAAATCTCCACTATCTTTTTTTATCAATACTTCTGCAATCCTTTTATTACTAGATCCTACATTTAAAGATAATTTTTCTATAATTTCTAAAACATCCTTTTTCTTCTTTTCTACTAAGTTATAAGTCACTTCATCTAGTAATCCTGCTTCATAACCTATCTTTGATAACCTAAGATCTGCATTATCTTCTCTAAGGAGAAGTCTATATTCACTTCTAGCTGTAAACATTCTATATGGCTCGTTAGTTCCCTTAGTCACCAAATCATCTACTAAAGTTCCTAAGTATGAGTCAGCTCTATCTAATATAATAGGCTCTTTCCCTTGTAATTTTCTGGCTGCATTCATCCCTGCTAAAAGACCTTGACCTGCTGCTTCTTCATACCCAGAAGTTCCGTTAATTTGTCCTGCTAAAAATAAATTTTCTATTTTTTTAGTTTCTAAACTATATTGTAGCTCTTCTGGTAACACATAGTCGTATTCTATAGCATAAGCATATCTCATGATCTTTGCATCTTCTAATCCATAGATATTTTTCACCATTTTTTCTTGAACTTCTGCAGGAAGTGAAGTTGAAAATCCACTTATATACACTTCATTAGTTCCATATCCCTCTTTTTCTAAAAACAGGTGATGTCTTTCTTTCTCTGCATATCTAAATACCTTGTCTTCGATAGAAGGACAATATCTCGGTCCTGTTCCCTCAATAGTTCCATTAAATAGAGGCGATTTAGATTTATTTTGAATTATTACATTATGTACATCTGGGTTCGTATACGTTACATAACATGGAATTTGATATCTACCCTCTACATCTTTATCTAGAGTTCTATTGGAAAATTTTAAAAGTTGCTCAACATTTCCTGGTTGTTCCTCTAACCTATCAAAATTCATACTTCTAAAATCAATTCTTGGAGGAGTTCCTGTCTTAAATCTTCCCAATTGTAATCCTGCTTTTTTTAGCGATAGTGGTAGATCATTTGACGCTAATTCTCCCATTCTTCCACCTTGAAATTTTTTGTTCCCTATATGGATAAGTCCTCTCATAAACGTTCCAGCAGCTATGATAACTGTCTTAGTTGAATAAGTTACTCCTTCTTGAGTTTTTATTCCTACAACTTTATCTCCCTCTACTACAACTTCAGTTACCATCCCTTGTATAGAGTCTAAATTTTCTGTATTCTCTATAGTTTTTTTCATTTCCATATGATAACTTTGTTTATCAGCTTGAGCACGCAAAGATCTTACGGCTGGCCCTTTTTTAGTGTTTAATACTCTTATTTGCACAAAAGTTTTATCTATATTTCTTCCCATCTCTCCACCTAGAGCATCTATCTCTTTTACCAAATGAGATTTGGCAGGCCCTCCAATAGATGGATTACATGACATTACTCCTATATTATCCAAAGTTATACTAAATATTGCTGTTTTCATTCCCATTCTTGCAGATGCTAAGGCTGCTTCACAACCTGCATGTCCTGCTCCTACTACTATTACATCAAATTCGTGCATTATTTTCTCCCTCTTTACTTTAAATTTTCTAACTCTCTAGCTGTTTTAGAATCTGTAATAACCAAAAGTGTATCGCCTTTTTCAATAACACTTGTTGCTCTAGGACTCGAATTCAACTCTCCATTACTTTTTTTTATTCCCACTATATTTATATTATATGAATCTCTTACCGCTAATTCCATTAAATTTTTACTCAAAAATGATGGAGGAGCTTTAAATTCTACTAATAAAAAATCTTTTGAAAATCTCATATGCTCCATCATATTAGGTTCCATGGCTAGCATAGCTATCCTATGTCCCATATATTCTTCTGGATATATCACCTCATCAGCACCTATTTTTTTAAGTACTTTTCCGTGACTTTTACTAACTGCCTTTGCTATAATTTTTTTAACACCTAACTCCTTTAAATTTAAAGTGGTCATGATACTTGCTTGGATATTACTTCCTATCCCTATAAAAGCTATATCAAAATTACTGGCACCTATCTCCTTTAATGCATTTTCATCAGTAGCATCTAATATCAATGCGTTATCTATCAAATTATTATTTATAGCTTCTTGTACTAGTTCTTCATCTGTATCTATTGCTAGAACCTCACTATCAGCTTCATAAAGTGTCTGTGCTATACTAGTTCCAAACCTTCCTAAGCCTATAACTAAATAGTTTTTCATTTTTCTCCCAACTCCTAGGTTTTTCTAATTTAATTTATCCAATCAATACATTTTCATGTGGATATTTATAAGACCTAACTTTAATTTTTTCACTAAATGCCAACATAAATGTAAGTGGTCCGACTCTTCCTATTAACATAGTCAAAATCAATAAGATCCTTCCGAATATATTCAAATCTGCTGTTATTCCTTGTGATACTCCTACTGTTGCAAATGCTGACATAACTTCAAATATAACCTTATCCAGAGTTAAGTTACTTATATGTACTATAGTTTTTCCTTGTAAAGACCCTTGTAAAGCAACATCTGATAGATCTTTTATAGAGGTGATCTCATTGGTCATCAATATTAAAAATACTATCACAGTAATATATATAAGGGATATTACCAAAATAGCCATTGCCCTATGTAAAATTTCCCATGGTATACGTCTATTAGATATAACAAGATCCTTTTCATTTCTTAAAATTACCATTACATAAAATATTATTATCCCAAAAGTTGTAGTTTTTAATCCTCCCCCTGTAGAACCAGGTGAAGCTCCTATAAACATCAAAATTAAAAATAAAAATAATGTTGAAGGTCTCAAATTTTCCATTGGAACTGAATTAAATCCTGCTGTTCTTGTCGTTACACTTTGAAAAAAAGAATTAGTCAATGCGTCTATTATTCCCATGTTTCCAATAGTTCCAGGGTTATTTCTCTCAAATATAAAAAATGCTATAGTCCCGCTAATCACCAAGAAAAAACTTATATAAAGAGCTAATTTTGAAGTTAGATTATATGTTTTTTTCCCAGTCTTATAGTAGCTTATAGTGGAGTTAATAACTGCAAATCCTATCCCACCTAGAGATATTAAAATTGCAATGGTCAAAGTCACTGTTTTATTACTAGAATATCCAACTATACTATTTGAAAAAAGCGAGAATCCAGCATTACAAAATGCAGATACCGAATGAAATATCCCATATACCATAGCTTTTTTCAATGGCATGGTACTTGCAAATCCAAATGTCAAAAAAATAGCCCCTATTATTTCTATCCCTATTACTATTAAAACGATTCGTCTTAAAAACTTTATTACTCCTCCAATCGTATAGCTATTAAGATCCTCCTTTAGTATTTTTCTCTCTTGATAGCTTATTTGTTTCCCTATCAAGGTAAATACTAATGTTGAAAAAGTCATTATCCCGAGCCCACCTAATTGAATCAATATCAATATTATCGTTTTTCCAAAGGGACTAAATACCAAACTTACATCAACTAATGAAAGTCCTGTAACTGAAACTGCAGATGTAGCTGTAAATAATGCAGTCAAAATACTTATCTCCTGCCCTTCTTTTACTGCAATGGGCAGTGATAAAAAAAATGTGCCTATAAATATTATAACTATAAATGACATCACTAAAATCTTAGATGGTAACATCCTTCTAAAAGATATTTTCTTCATCTTTTCCTCCTAACTATTTGTTTTAACATAATTCTTCTTTTATTTATATTTTTTTATTCTAACTAAATTATTATACCTAATTTTCCCCCTCCTTTCAAGGAATACTATTATTTAAGGTAGGTTTTTTAACTATAAGAAAAGAATCCCTTAAAAAGAGATTCTTTTAGTTAATTATTTGATATAATAGTTTTCTCTATCTTTTCGCAATATTTTCACTTATCTTCACGATCACTTCTACAGCTTTTTCCATAGATGATACCGGTATATATTCATATTGACCATGAAAATTGTGACCACCTGTAAATATATTAGGGCATGGTAGTCCCATATAAGATAGTCTAGCTCCATCTGTTCCACCTCTAACTGGTTTTATAACAGGTTCTATTCCTAACTCAATAATAGAATCACGGGCTATGTCAAATATTTCTATATGTTCCTCTATCTTTTCTTTCATATTGTAATAACTATCTGTGAGTTCTAACTCAATAGCATTATTATATTTTTTATTTAATAGTTTTACAGCCTGAGCTATAAATTCTTTTTTTTCAATAAATTTGTTCATATTATGATCTCTAATAATATAACCTAACTTTGCATTAGATATATCTCCACTCATCTCTGATAACATATAAAACCCTTCATATCCTGTAGTAAATTCAGGACGTTGATTTACCGGTAACAAATTATGTAGTTCGATCCCTACTTGAAGAGCATTAACTAACTGGTCTTTTGCTGTTCCTGGATGTACACTTCTACCATTTATTTTTATCCTAGCACTTGCAGCGTTAAAGTTTTCGTACTCTACTTCACCTAATCTACCACCGTCGATAGTATATGCAAATTCAGCTCCAAATTTTTCTACATCAAATAAATCTGCGCCATTTCCAATCTCCTCATCAGGTGTAAACCCTATTCTAATCTTTCCATGTTTTATTTCAGGATGATCCATCAAATATTCCATTGCTGTTAATATTTCAGCAATACCAGCCTTATCATCTGCACCTAAAAGAGTAGTCCCGTCAGTAGTAATAAGAGTTTCACCTATATATGAATCTAACTCCTTAAAATCATTAGGAGATAAAACTATATTTTTTTCTTCATTTAATACTATATCCCCACCTTTGTAATCTACAAATTTAGGTTTTACATCTTCCCCTGAAAATGCAGGGGCAGTATCCATATGTGCTATAAATCCAAAAGTTGGAATATCTTTATCAGTATTACTAGGTAGAGTTGCCATTACATAACCATTTTTATCTAGTGTCACCTCTTCTAATCCCATTTCAATCATCTCATCTTTTAAAAAAACAGCTAATTTTAATTGCTTTTCCGTACTAGGGCATGCTGCTGAGTTTTCATCTGACTGTGTATCAAATTTTACATAATTTATAAATCTTTCTACTAATTTTGACATCTTCTTAATCCCCCATTTTTTAGTTTTCTATATTCTAATATAGTCAGTATAAAATATACCACATTTATACGAAATTTATATTCAAATAAATAAATAAAGTAAGATTATTTCCAATTTATAACTATAAATTTGCCTTTAAATTTAATATTTTTATATCCTCTATCCAATATCTCTACAAAATCATATTTATTTAAAAAATAATCTTTATTATTAAATCTATAATTTGATCCATTTTCTATAGAAAATATAAAAGTTTTTTTATTGGTAAAAAAATCATCTTCTCCACTAATTTTATTTAAATCTACCTCTATATTTAAAGGATCCCATATCAAATTAAAATCTAAAACTTGTTTTTCGTTTTGAGAACCAATATCATCTTTTCCATCAAAGAAAAAAATATCATTTTCAGATAGATCTATTATCTCATTTTTTCTAGTGAGAGTTACTTTATTTTCAAGTATTATCAAGATCCTCTTATACCTTGAAAAATCTGAAAATTTACTAGATCCAGGTTCTATAGATGCACTAGATATCCTTATATCAAAATCTTTTATATCTCTATAAAGTTCCTTTGTAATACCTCCACTCCATCTATTTCCTATTATCTCTTCTAAGTTCTTTTTATTCATAACCATCTCCCCATCAAATCAAGTATCAGTCTATTTAAATTTTGAAATCCATATTCCTCCTAAGACTAAAAACATTCCTACTCCACCACTTACTGTTATTACTTCATTTAAAAATAATGTGCCAATTATTGCTGTTGTAGGTATTTCAACTAAACTTATGATACTAGCTTTAACTACGGGAATATAATTTATTGCTTTTAAAAACAAGAAAAATGCAATCCCTGTAGGTAAGAGTCCCAATAAAAGAGATGTAGCTATTATATTATTATTACTGTATTCCGACATTAAACTTCCAAAATCACAGAATATAAATACCACTATGGCTCCTACACCAAAAGCATACGATGTTATCACTTCACTGTCATATTGACCCTCTAATTTTTTACTAAATATTGGAAATAATCCATAGGTTATTCCTGATAAAATACCAAATCCTATCCCTACTACATCAAAATTTATTTTTTTTATATCTCCATTAACTATCACAAATAAACAACCTACTAAAGTAACAGCTAATGAAATCAAATTAAATTTTGTAAGTTTTTGCTTAAATATAAAGCTTGAAAATATCATTGTAAATAATGGACCTGTACAAACTAATAGTGTGGCAACTATAGACCCAGATATATTTACAGAACTATAATAAAATATGTTTGTGCAAGCTTGTGTAATTATACCGATAATCAATATATAAATAAACCCTTTTTTATCTATTTTCAATTTATCTTTCCCTTTTTTACATAAAAAAATAGCTGTCAATAAAAATCCAAAAAACAACCTGTTAAATGCTATCTCATACGGGGTTAATCCTAGACCGCCTAAAACTACTCCTAACCCTCCCATTGTTGCCCAAACTACACCTGCCAGTAAAGCAAAAAAACAGCCTTTTCTTTCCATGATTATCCCCTCCTTATATATACTCGAATAGTACTTTAAAGTTATAAAATAAGCAACCTATTTTTGACTTATTTTTTAGCCTTTTTTTAACCTATTTATAAGGTAAATAGCCACTATGTTTTTTCATATAATAGGAGTTGATTTAAAGTCCTTTTAAAACTTTTATTTTAGATTAAAAAACTCTTAGTTTCCCTAGCAGTATGATATATAATATCTTAAAAATATAAATATAATTTTATTTTAATAAGGCTTTTTATTACTTTTGATTTAGATGATTTAAGTTTGAATCGACTTTAAAAATCAAAATTAAAAATAAATTGTTTTTGCTTACATCCTAGCTATAACTATCTAAAATTATAAGAAATAAATTTTATTCAAATAAATTAGTAAATAAATACTCTTTGGAGTATAATCATTTTAAAAACTAGGTATTCAACAGGGAGTGAGTCATGCTAAAAGAGATCAACTTTACATTTAACAACTATATGAAAGCATTTAAATTCATAGGTCAAAATAAACTAAATAAGTTTTACCTTATCCCAGGGATTATTAACATTGTCCTCATAATTTCATTTTATTTTTTAAGTCGATTCGTAGGAGGGGCTTTAGTAGAGTTTGCAAGTAATCTTTTAGGAGGAGATCTGAATTCATTTATTCAATTTATTTTAAAATTTATTATCTATCTAACAATTTTTGCTGTCTATTATTTAATCTATAAAACTTTAATTTTAATCGTTCTTTCTCCATTTTTAAGTTATATATCTGAAAGAACTGAATCAATTATTACAGGGAAAAAATTTAATTTTAGCTGGAAGGAAAACTTGTATTTTATCAAAAGAGGAATAGTTGTGACGTTAAAATCATTTCTAAGGGAATTTGTAATGACGTGTATTATCTTACTTTTATTTTTTATCCCCCTTGTAAATACAGCTATTCCAATATTATTATTTGTAGTGCAATCATACTATATTGGGTTTTCATTTATCGACTATACTTTAGAGCGTCATGATTTTGAGACAGGAACAACTATTATACGTAAAAACTATTTATTTTTCTTGATTAATGGAGGGCTATTTACAATATTACTTTTTATTCCATTAATAGGAATATTCATAGCACCACTAGTAACGGTAGTCGCTACTACAACAGGGACATTAAAATTAATCGAGGAGAAAAAAAAGGACTGATTCGCCTTCTAAGGCTCTCAAAACACTTCACCTTGTGATTGTACCTTTGGGCTTGAAAAACAGCAAATAATAAAGCCTTGAACCCGTTGAAAACATTGGGATAGAGAAGGATAAAATGAGAAAGGCCACTAAGTGGCCTTAAAGGGGTACTCAGTAGCCTTAAAGGGGTACTCAGTAGCCTTAAAGGCCACTCAGTACCCCTTTTTTAGGTTAAAAGTAGGGTTATTCAAAAGGATAGAAAACATAGGGATATAAAAAGGCACATTGGGATTAATTCCTA
>NZ_JBATVM010000284.1:0-29270 GCF_049671765.1 Psychrilyobacter sp. | reverse complement strand
CTGTACCCTTTGTCAAGGACATATAAAAAAGAGTGAGGCAATATTTAAGCATTCAAAAGGTGATTCCTGTATTCTACAGGGAGTGTTGCAAGTTTTGTGTAAACTCTAAAAATTAATGTAAAACTTTTATAAAATGAGGAGTAATAATTCTTTAATTATTGCTTCTCGTTTTTAATATATTAGGACTTTCTTTTTTGTATGTCAATAACAGAGCCTAAAATTAGCCTCTTTCAAAAGGTATATTTTAGATTGTCATTTAGTTTAATCTTTCTTCAAAAAATATTTGCAATTGAGAGTAAATTATACCCCAATCTCTTCGGCGCCCAGTCCATTTTCGCGTGATATCCATCGTAGTAAGATAAAGAAGCTTAAATAAACTATCATCTGTAGGAAATACAGATCTACTTTTACTTGTTTTTCTGAGCTGCCTGTTAAATCCTTCGATTGTATTAGTAGTATAAATTAGAGTTCTAATTTCTTGCGGGTATTTAAAATATGTAGCTAAATTTGCCCAATTAGACTTCCAAGAAAGGGCTATTTGTGGGTATTTTCTCTTCCACTTTTCTTCAAAATTATCTAGTTCAAAAAGAGCGATATCTTCAGTATTAGCTTTATAGACTTTTTTTAAATCAATCATAAGTTCTTTAATATCTTTGTACGATACATATCTAGTAGTGTTTCTAATTTGATGAATAATACACTGTTGTATCTCTGTATCAGGAAAAACAGCTGCTATGGCATTAGAAAATCCTGTAAGGCCATCAACACAGATGATTAGGATATCATTAACACCTCTATTTTTTAATTCATTCATTTTAAGTAGCCAGAACTTAGCACTTTCATTTTCACCAACCCACATTCCTAAAACTTCTTTCATCCCATCCATATTAATTCCAATAGCGATATAGACAGCCTTTTTAACTATGCGCCCTTCACTTCGAACATTGTAATGAATTGCGTCCATAAAAACTACAGCATATGTGTCTTCTAATGGTCTATCTTGCCATTCTTTAGCTATAGGAAGAATCTTATCAGTAATTCTACTAATAGAACTTTCGGAGATATCAAAATCATACATATCAGCGACATGAGTCTTAATATCACTAAGAGTCATTCCTTTGGCGAATAAAGAAGTGACTTTTTCTTCAAAGTCTTGGCTTATTGAGCTTTGATGCTTTTTAATAATCTGTGGTTCGAATTCATTATTTCTATCTCTAGGAACATTAATATCAATCTCTCCAGAACTACTTTTTAGTGTTTTTTTAGAATATCCATTTCTAGAATTATCCGTAGGTTTATTACGGTAATCATATTTGCTATAACCAAGTTGTTCCTCAAGCTCTCCATCCAAAGCACCTTCAAGCATTTGCCCCATCATCTCTTTAATTAATGCGCTAAAATCCAAGCTATTATTAGGTGTTTTACTAAGGTATTCTCTAATTAGCTCTTTTCGCGCTAATTCATCAGGGGATAAATCTTTTCTTCTTTTTCTCATAAAAAAACCTCCAAATTAATGTAATTTTAGTTTACACCAATTTGAAGGTTTACACAAAATATGAGACAGACCCTTTTCTAGAAAAAAAGCTTCTATTTTTAGAAGCTTTTTTTCTCCTTCACCCTCTCATTTTTAAATTTTTTCTATACAATATAGATTTTTTCCCTAGAAATTCTAGTGAAATTCCACCTTTTATTTATCAATCTCTATTTTTAAATATATATCCGACACCTCTTATAGATGATATAAGTGGTCTTTCTAGTTTTAATTTTTTTCTCATATTCTTTATACAGGCATCCACAATACTTAGATTTCCTTCAAAATCATATCCCCATACAGATTCCACAATTTTTTCCCGGGAAAGAACAATCTCCTTATTTAAGAAAAAATACTCAATTAAATTATATTCTTTTTTACTCAAAGATACGTCTTTTCCTCTGACAGTTATTTCCTTTGAATCTCTTTTTAGGCTAATCTCTCCATATGTTTCAAACCCATCTGTAAGGTAGTGACTTTTATTTCTTAAAATCACCCTGATTCTAGCGAAGAGCTCTTCAATTTCAAATGGTTTAGTAATATAATCATCAGCTCCTATATCTAGTAAATAGATCTTTGAAATTAAACTATTTTTTGCTGTAAGTACAATTATTGGGATATCTGACTCCTCCCTAATTTTTTTACAAAGATCTTCTCCTGATATATTAGGAATCATAAGGTCTAGAAGTATTATATTAAAAAAATTATTTTTTATCTTTTGTAGTGCACTTTTACCATCAAAAGCCACTTCTATAGTATATCCTTCCCTTAAAAATTCTATTTCTAAAAACTTACTTATTCTTTTATCATCTTCTACTATTAATATTTTCAATTTTCTCTCCTTTATATTAATTATTGATATTTCGTACTAATTAAATTTATATAAATATTAGAGTTCCCTTTTATTTTAAAGGTTTATATCGTGATCAAAGTTCAACTAATTACTAAAATATAGTTTCGAAATTACTCCTACAGTTTCTTTATTTTTTATTTCTACCTGGAAACCAAGTTTTTTTGATATTACTTTTACTATAGATAACCCCAGCCCATGACCTTCAATCTCGTTGTTTCGAGATTTATCTTCCCTATAAAATCTGTCGAAAATCCTATTTAAATTTTCCTCCTTAATATGTTCGCCGTCATTTGAAATAGATAAAAATTCATCACTTATCATAATTTCTATTTTTTTACTGCTCCCATATTTAATAGCATTTTCTATCAAATTAAAAAGCAGTAACTTTATTAAAACTTTATCTGTAGATATTTCTCTATCTCCCTCTATCACTATTTCGCTCTCAGGATATTTAATCAACAAATTCAGATAGATCTTTCTTACTAATTCCCTTAGATTTAGAGTTTCTAGAGTAAGGTCTATATCATTTTGGACTAAAAATAAAAGTTTTTCAATCAATTCAGCACTTTCATTTACAGTATTAGATATTACTCCTACATATTCTTTTATCACGCCTTTATCTCCATCATCTATAGCCCATCGTTCTAACATCCCTGTATAACCTTTCATTACTGTGAGAGGAGTTTTCATCTCATGGGATGCACTATGGATAAAATCCATCTGTTGGTTCTTTTGATCACTCAATCTTATTAACATATTATTTGTGGCATTGATTATATTTTTATTTTCCTCATAATAATCCTCGTTACTTTCTATTAATTTAAAACTTTCACCATAAATATCTAGTCTATTAACTTCTTCTTCTATCTTTTTGATTTGAGATATCATATTTTTATAAAAATATTTATACAAAAATAAAACTGTCAAATTTAAGAAGATAAATATTATTAAAAATATTAAAAATATATCGATAACAAATTCAATATTTTCATCTAGATTTTTAACAATAGTTACCTGAATAGGATTATTTTTATCATCATATATAGTATAATTATAGATGTAATATCTATAAAATTTATACATTGTTACCTCATCCTTTGTGGGAAGATTTTTTAAAATTACATCTCCTTTCTTTAGATAGAAATCATCATTCTTCATAACAATAGAAAGATCACTAAAACTAGGAACCTCACCTAATGCATCTTCGGATTTTTCTCTCAAACTCAGTTCCTCCGAACTCGATATTTCTTCTTTTAAAAAATTAAGTACGACTTGAACTTCTTTTTTTCCATTCCCTTTACTATGGTTCCAACTAAACATAGTTATCTGAACAAATACAGCTAAGATCACTATTACAATTATAAAATATGATTTTTTTAAATCTTTACTTATATATTTTTTTTTCATGCTTATTCCCCCATTTTTTATTGTCTATATTAATCATTCTTGAATTTATTTATAATTTAATTCTTCTTCTCCTAATAAGATACTACCATTTAATGAAGATTTAATGAAAAAATAAATTATTATCTAACTATTCAATCACTTCTTTCATCATCCTTTTTATTATCAGATGACTTTTTAAAATTTAATTTTTTGAAGTTAATAATTATTTAAAAATCTAAAAAGGCACTCTTAAGAGTGCCTTTTTAGATTAAAATATCATTGCCCCAACTATACCAAATATTACAAGGGGAATATTAAAGTGTAAAAAAGTAGGGACACATGTATCCCAAATATGATCGTGTTGGTTATCTGCATTAAGACCTGCAGTAGGCCCTAATGTACTATCTGAAGCAGGAGACCCTGCATCTCCAAGGGCTGCTGCTGTCCCTATAAGTATTGCAGTTGCAAGAGGACTAAAACCTAATTTTAAACAAAGTGGTACATAGATAACTGCAATAATAGGAATTGTCCCAAAAGAAGTTCCTATCCCCATGGTGATAATAAGTCCAAGAATAATCATTATAAGAGCTGCAAAAAACTTACTGTCTCCAACAATTCCTGCTGTTACATCAACCAAGGCCTGAACTCCTCCAGTTTCTCTGATTACTGCTCCATAACCTGAAGCAACAAGCATTACAAATGCGATAAATCCCATCATATGTATCCCGTTGTTGGTTATTTCGTTGAGACTTTTCCATTTGATTGCTCCAAAAAGTACCATTATTCCCAAACCTACAATTGCACCTAAAGGTAGAGAACCTATAGTTAACTGGATAATTAATGCCATACTCGCTCCCACCAAAGCAGCCAAATGTGATCTTGTAAATTTGACCTCTTCATCTTCAATAAGATCCATTTCAGAAAAATCTAGATTTTCATATTCACGGGGTTTTCTATAACTAATAAATATTGCAACTAAAACTCCAACTACCATCCCCAGAGCTGGGAACATCATTCCTTTCCAAATTATTGATTTTGAAATTTCCATTCCATTTGCTGTCATTTGATCAGCTATAATTCCATGAAAGATCAATCCAAAACCTACTGGCAGAGCGATATAAGGTGTTTTCAGCCCAAAGGTAAGGGCACAAGCTACACCTCTTCTATCAATTTTTAATACATTCATAATTTTTAACAATGAAGGAATAAGAATTGGTATAAATGCAATATGAACTGGGATAAGATTCTGGGATAAACAACTAATACATGCAATGATAATTAGTAGTACAGCCCTTTTCCCCTTTATTGTTTTGGCTATTTTTTTAGATAATAATGTAGCCAGTCCGGTTTCGTGTATTGCTGTAGCCAAAGCTCCAAGTAATATATAACTAAGTGCTGTTTCAGCATTTCCACCCATTCCTCCTACTAATATACTCATAACTTCATTTAGAGGGATACCTGATATAAGTCCTCCAAATAATGCTGCTATAATAAGGGATAATATGACATTCAAGTTTAAAAGACATAAAACACTCATCAAAATAACTGATAATAAAACTGGGTTTGTTAACATAAAATTTGTTCCTCCTTTTTACTTTTACTGTTCTTTTGCTTTTCTTCTCACATGATAAATATAAAGATAATATAGATATACCATATATCTGCCACATGAAATAATATACTATTCCCTAAAAAAATACAACCTTAAACAAATATTTAAAATAAAGGAAAAACATAAAAATAAACGAATTTAATAGATAATGCCACTAAGATAAAAATTTCAGCCTTTGATGAAGGCAGAAACTTAATAATACAACATCCCGATGGAAAGACCAGAAGAGGAAGAATAAGCTAATCAAGAAAAAAGAGTTTCACTGAAGTTTATCAGTGAAACTCTTTTTTCTTGAATCAAATTCATATTAAATATGCTTATTTTTTAGGCAATCTATATACTCCTCTATTTATTCCATCTTGTATAGCAGATCTTATTTTACCTCCACGAACAGTTGCTCCTGCCATTGGTATATTTTCTGTAGCATATAGATCAGGCATTGTATCCTTTAAATTTTTGCCTACTAAATGATTTAAAGCTGAGACATATTTCTCTTTTTCCTTTTTTAACTTAGGATCTTTCATATAATTTTGCCCTTTAAAATTTAACATTCTCATAGACGCTTTTTTTACAATATCATTTTCTAAATCAAATTGTACATTTACTTGAACTTCTCCAATAGAATTACTGTCTCGATCAATAAAATTTCCTCTATAGGTTCCATCTGAATAAGTAGACCCAAAAGTAATTGCTGATAGTAAAACAAGTGTAACTAAAATAATAATTTTTTTCATTTTATTCCTCCTAATTTATTTATACTATGTAACTTCAATAATAATATCATAATTTATTTTGTTTTACAAACTTTTTGTAGACTTAAATAATAATGATTTGATATAATATACAAAAGAGGTGAAAAATATGAAAACTTATAAACTAAAAGAAAAAATATTTGAAATATGTCTTGGGCTATTTTTTTTAATAGGAATATCTTTGAGTATCTGGGATAATAACTCTAAAGAAAGTGTAATAGGAACTAGTCAGGGTTATAAAGGTCCCATAGAAGTAGAAGTTACTTTAAGAGATAAAAAAATAATAGGTATAAAAATATTAAAAGAAAATGATACAAAAGGAATAAAAGAAAATGCATTTCGCGGTATTATAAATGGTGTTATAACGAAACAAAGTATTGCAATTGATAGTATTGCAGGAGCTAGCTATACTTCTGTAGGTTTGAAAAAAGCAATTTTAGATGCTGTAGAATCAAAACATATTTTAAATAAAGAAGAAGCACAACCTTACTTAAAAATAACAAGTGATTTTCTAGATAATGATTAAACCTTTATTTTTAAAATATCCAAGAATACCTCCTCATTATCATCCTAAGCGTTTCTAAAACCTTCCCTTTATAATTGTATAGGTGGTTTGCTTAGGAGTTAAACTACAAACCCATTTATCCATTGATACCATTGGGGTTAAGAGGTGATCTTGAAAAACGTCAGTTGATAAGAAAAAACGTCTAATGAGAAGACAAAGTGTCAGCTCACTAGACGTTTTTAGGGTTTAAATAGTGGTTTAATTACAGTGATATCTATATCTCTACTGCAAGTGAACTACTACTTTGAACTCTATAATTTTACTTTTAAAAATAAGCAATAGTTAGTCACAATGTGTATAATATTTATTTTTATTCAAAGTACTTTAAAAATATTTTAATAGAAATAATAAAATAGTGCAGCAAAAGTCAAAACTCCTACTATAAATACACACAGCAAAGGAATTATTTTTTTATAAAGATTCATTATTAAAAAAAATATTTCCTTATTCGTAATGGTTTCCCTATTAAAATCTATATTTTTCTTTTCTCCCTCATTAAATTCCCCATATTTTTTTAATTTTTTCATATCATTCCTTTTATTTCAAAATTTCATCGGCCTTATAACAGGCTATAAAATGTCCATCTCTAATTTCAACCATAACAGATTCTGTATCTCTCTTTTTAGGATCTCTATCATCAATTTTATAGCCCTCTGGGATTTTTACCCATTCTGGCATTTTTTGATCTACATAGTTCTTTGTATTTTTTCTCGGATGGGATTTAGGTATGGCAGATAATAATTTTTTCGTATAAAAATGAACTGGCGATTCAAATAATTTATTTGTTTCTGCTAACTCCACTATCCTACCAAAATACATCACTGCTACCCTATCAGAAATATGTTTTACAACTGACAAGTCATGAGTTATAAAAAGATATGTAAGATCCTCTTCTTTTTGTAACTCTTTTAATAGATTTATTACTTTTGCCTGCACTGAAACATCTAAAGCTGATACGGATTCATCACAGACAATAAATTTTGGATTCAGAGCTAATGCTCTAGCTATCCCTATTCTTTGTCTCTGTCCGCCACTAAATTCATGGGGATATCGACTCAAATGGTTAGGATCTACACCACATCTACTTGCCGTTTGTTTTATATGATCATACAATTCATCTTTCCCCTTCATTTTATGAAATCTAACTGCTTCTCCAATAGTTTGTTCTACAGTCAATCTTGGATTTAACGATGAATATGGATCTTGAAAAATTATTTGCATCTCTTTTCTCAGTTCATTCATCTTCCCCTTGCATGCACCATGGATATTGGTCCCATTGTAAAAAACTTCTCCACTAGTTTTTTCATATAGATTTAACAATGTTCTTCCAAGAGTAGATTTTCCACATCCAGACTCTCCTACAAGTCCCAAAGTTTCACCTTTTTTTATATTAAATGAAACTCCATCCACGGCTTTTACGTGATCTACTGTTTTCCTCAATATACCTTTTTTTATTGGATAGTATTTTTTCAAATCCTTTACTTCTATTAAGTTTATTTCTAAATTTTCACTCATTAATTCACCTCTTTTTTTAGATGAACTCTTAGCTCTCTATTTTCTAGTGTTATCATCTTGGTATCATCTTCATAATAAATCTCATCTGTAATTTCATATTTCCCATCTCTATCTATTACTATGGGATGTCCAATTTTTTCTGGCATAGAATATAGTTCATCACTATCAGTATCTATATTTGGCATAGAATTCATTAGCCCAATTGTATAGGGATGGATAGGATTATCAAAAAGATCATCAATTGTAGCTATTTCCATGACCCTTCCCCTATACATAACTACCACTCTATCGGCTACTTCTGCAATTACTCCTAAATCATGAGTTATAAATATAGTAGAAGTTTTAAACTCCACCTTTATCTCCTTTAATAATTTTAGGATCTCCGCTTGTATAGTAACATCTAAAGCAGTTGTAGGCTCATCTGCAATAAGTAGCTTTGGTTCACACAAAAGTGCCATAGCTATTACGACTCTTTGTCTCTGTCCACCACTTAGATTATGTGGATATCCATTATAAACTCTTTCTGGTCCATTTATTCCTACTTTTTCTAACATACCGATAGCTTTTGCCTTGGCATCTTTCTTGGATAATTTTTGATGAAAAAATAGCACCTCTGTAAGCTGATCTCCAATAGTTAAAACCGGATTTAGTGATGTCATGGGTTCTTGAAAGATAACAGACATGTCGCTTCCTCTCATATTTCTTAATTTATCAGAATCCATAGAAAATAAATTTTTCCCTTGAAACCTTATTTCTCCTCCCTCTATAAATCCAGGAGGCATAGGAACAATTCCCATTATTGCCATAGTAGTAACACTTTTCCCGCTTCCAGATTCTCCTACTATTCCTAGAGTTTCCCCTTCATATAGATCAAAACTAACACCATCTACAGCCTTTACTATAGATTTGTCCTCTTCTAATCTAAAATAAAACTTTAAATCATCTATTTCTAATATTTTATTCATGAATCAACCTCATTATTTTGATTTTGGATCAAGAGCATATCTTAGACCTGCTCCTACTAAATTAAAGCACATTACCGTAACGAATATAGCTATCCCTGGAGTCATCCATATCCACCAATAATGCTGTATTGTGTATATTGATTTAGCTTCATTTATCATATTTCCCCACGTTGCTGCTGTAGGAGAAACTAGTCCCAAGAAAGATAACATTGATTCACTTAATATTGCTCCCGCCATTCCCAATGTTATAGAAATAATTAAATATGACGTTGTATTTGGTATTAGGTGAATAAATATTTTTCTGGTGTCACTGAGGCCTAATGCCTTTGTAGCCAACATAAATTCCTGTTCTCTAAGGGTTAAAAGCTGTCCTCTTACCTGTCTAGCTATTCCTGTCCATCCCACTACTCCCAAAACCATCATAACCATATAGATATTGGGCCCTGTTATGGCTATCAAAGTAATAAGTAGTACCATTACTGGCAGCACATTGATTAACTCTATAATTCTCATGATAATATCATCAATTATTCCACCGTAAAACCCTGCTACACCACCGATCATTACTCCTAATGTTGTAGAAATTCCTACTGCTACTAAACCAACTGTCAATGAAATTCTACTTCCATATAAAAGCCTAATAAAAACATCTCTTCCAGACTCATCTGTTCCCAAAAGATGATTTCCTCCTGGTGAAAATGGTGAACCATTAATTAAGACATCCATATCTATATCATCTGGACCTATCCCTAAACCCCTTGATATTAAAGGTGTTAAAAGTGCAAGAAGAGCAATTATGCCCAATCCTGTCAGTGCTATTACTGCTATTTTATCTCTTTTAAATCTCTTCAGCATAATTGCTAAAGGAGATTTTGATCTATTATCCATCATCTCTCTCCTTTATTATTTAGTCTAACTTTACCCTAGGGTCTACAACACCGTAAACAATATCTGATATCAAATACCCTAGTAACATCAATGTAGCAAAAAAAATATTAGTTGCCATGATAAGAGGATAATCTCTAAAAGTTACTGCTCCTAAAGCTATAGTCCCCATCCCAGGCCAAGCAAACATACTCTCGATAACGATACTCCCTCCAAATAGTCCTCCTAATATTCCTGAAAACATAGTTACTATAGGGATCAGAGTATTTTTAAATGCATGTTTATAAATAACAGTTCTTTGAGGAAGTCCTTTGGCTCTTGCTGTCCTTACATAATCTTGGCTCAGTACATTTAACATAAATGATCTGACAAACATAACCATCCCTGCAATACCAGTACTTACCATAACAATAAGTGGTAGAACTGCATGGTGGAGGAGATCAAAGAAATAGGCCATTCCTGTATATCCAGCACCTGCTGTTATCATCCCAGAAAATGGAAATATTCCATAGTCCATAGCTAGTTTTTTTATAACCAATAAAGCTATAAAAAATGATGGGCATGATATCCCTGCTAGAGTTATTAAACCAATAATCTTATCAATATAAGTGTTATGCTTCACTGCTGATATAACACCTAATGGTATAGCAATTAAATTTGATATAATAAGTGCTGGAACTGCTAGTATAAAACTATTCCACATATAAGTTTTTATAACTTCAACAGCTGATTTACTATATTGGATTGAATAGCCTAAATCTCCGTGAATTGCTGACCATAACCAATAAAAATATCTTTTATATATTGGTTGGTCCAATCCATATTGTGCTCTTAATTTAGCCAGTATAGCTTTTGTCATATTTGGATCCATCTGGCTTCCAACAGGATCTCCAGGTGCAAATGCAAATATTGTATATATCATTGCTGACATTACAAACAATAAAAAGATTGATACTATGATTCTTCTAATTATGTACTTTAACATCTTATCCCCCAATTCCTAAACCTTTTTTAGAGTATAGATCTTATATCTAGTCACAATATTTATTTTCTATAAAAACTAAAGGTCTGTTTTTTTAATATTTTTTTAATTTTCAAGCTTTAAAGTATCTGTTCTAGTCGCTTCATATGGGTCTATACCATTCATATAATCTAGACCACTTATTCTCTTATTTATTCCTATAACCTTTGTTGGACTAGTTAAAAAAATATAAGGTAGATCGTTATTGATCTCTTTCATCATCTCGTCGTAAATAACCGTTCTTCCATCTATTGTCAATTCTGCAAGTCCTTCTATACATAATTCATCAACTTTTTTATTCGAATACCCTACAAAGTTACTTCCTCCGCCTGTTTTAAATAAATTAGATTGATCAGGATCCGCAATTGTACTCCACGCTAACATAACAGTATCAAATTTTGGTCCTTCACTTTGAATATCTTTGACTATTGCATTAAAGTCTACCAATTGGATATCTACATCTACACCTATTTGTTTCCAGTTTTGCTTAATTAGAGCTATCAATGTTTTACCTGTAGAAGTCTGTCCACTAGAAGCGGATGTTTTCAAGCTAAAGGCTAATTTTTCTCCATTTTTATATCTAAATCCATCATTTTCTAACTTCCATCCATCATCTTCTAACATCTTTTTAGCTTTTTCAGGGTTATATGCATAATCATTTACATTTTTAGAACTAGCCCAATGCTGAGGAACTAATGGCTGATTTACTACTTTTGCATACCCTTCCAATACTTTAGTTGCATATAGTTCTCTATTTAATCCATAGGTTAAGGCCTGTCTTAGGGTTTTATCCTGAAACTTTTCTTTCCTTAAGTTAAATCCAATATATGAGTATCCTTCTGGAGCAGTTTTTTGAAAATCAACTAAATTATTAGAAGAAGCAATTTCCTTTTCCTTACTCTTTCTTCCGCCTATTTCTGCTATATCTAATTCTCCCTTTGCTAGAGCTGGGGAGACAGAATCGCCCGGAATATACCTTATCACTATTTTTTTTACTTCTGATGAACCTTCATGATAACCTTTGAATCTATCTAAAACTACATATTCTCCTGGCTTATATTCTGTTAATTTATATGGTCCTGACCCTAATGGAGTTTCATTTTTAGTTAAAAATTCAGTCTTATAATCTTCTGATTTAGCATATTCATAGTAGTGTTTCGGTAATATTCTAGCTACAAAGTTATTGAGAGATCTAGCATTTGCCTCTGCCATATTAAAAATAACTGTATATTTATCTGGAGTTTCAATACCTTTTATATATCTAACCTTTCCATCTGCTACATCTTGAAATCCCTTTATAGAAGCTGATGAAAAGGCTTCTACTCCATCATATTCTGGTCTCGCATACAAACTATATGTAAACTTTACATCTTTAGATGTAAGCTCTACCCCATCCTGAAATTTTACCCCTTTTTTTATATGGAAAATATACTGCATCTTTTCCTTATTATATTTATAATTTTCTACTAAGGTTCCAGGTTTAAATTTAAAATCATTTCCATAACTTAATAATGTTTCAAATATATGAGCATTTACCCTACCATCAAAATGAGTTGTTGCAATGGCTGGATTAAATTTACCTTCAAATTTTCCTGTTATTGCTAAATTAAGTGTTCCTTTTCTTTTTTTAGCGGGGTTTTCGACTTTTTTATTTACAGCTACTTTGTTATCTATTTTTTTGTCGTCTTGTCCGCACGCAATTAAAGCTAAGACCATTAAGCATAATAATATCTTTTTCATTTGTTCCTCCTCATAAAATAAGTCAACTATATTTTAACTAATTTTTAATCTATAAATCATTTTTTAATATTTTTTAAAAAAAGAACTCTCTAAAAAAATGAATAAATACTTTTAGAGAGTTCTAGATTTTTTTAAATTATTTTATATTAGAATCTTAATTTAACACTTACATACCAGAAATCTGTATTTGAAAGATTATCATTTGTAAAATCAGCTATATAAGTATTTCCTACTGAAAGACCAAATGAAGCCGAATCATTATATAAATTTCCATTTAATGTTGCAGATGGATTTATAGTAATACCATGTCTAAATTTTTTCTCTTTTTGGGGTGCATTTTGTGCTAGGTATAGAACGTTTTGAAGATTTGAACCCTTATACTTATCTACGATTACTTTTGCTTTTGGATCAAGTTTAAAGACATCTTTAATTAGTTTGTCTAACTTTGCATTTGGGAATACTATCTCCCCCATTCCAACTTTTGTTATCATTTCAATCATCTTTGGATCTTTTGCTCCCAGACTACTAGCAATCTTTGCTCCTAAATTATTTAAATATGTAATATCTGATTTTATTTGAGTAGCACTTCTCCCACCATAAGCTGCATAAACCTTAGGAAAAGCTGATTTCCATTTAGATAATATAGAAGCTTGTTCATTGTAGTCTTCATCCATAAATGCAGTATACGAATAACCCAATCTCAGTTGAACATCATTCAAATATACCATCCCAAAATCACTACCTTTCTCAATAGGTATTCTATAATTCATATCACCATATATTTTACTAGCAAATCTAGCATTGGTTATAAAACTTTTAACATCGTCACTGTTCCCTCCAACACTTGAAAATCCAAGCCCAGATGAAGAAAGTTCAGTTAAAGAAGAACTATTATCTGTAAAAGTTTTAGGAGCAAAATATAACCTAGTTCTAAGTTTTAGGAAACTCAAACTATCAATATATGGAATATCAGATTTTATATCTCTATCTACATAGAAATAATTTGTCCCGCTGTTTCCATCATGTGACTTTTTATTCTTAATTACCATTCCAAATTTAGTTTTAGCGTCTCCAATCAAAAAACTAGAAGTTTTGTCATATCCAAATTCTAGTTCAACTTTATCTGAATAAAGTTTTTCAAAATTATCCATCGTATCATCCTGTAGATCTCCACGTGTGTGAACTGAAAGGTATACAGATTTATCTATAGCTGAAATATTAAATGGAATTGTCAAGTACATCTCATCAATATGAGTTCTATTCTTATTTCCCTGGCTATCTTTACCATCAATACTTTCTCCATGTGCTAAATATTCTGAATGAAAATATCCAAATTGAGAACCTGAAAAAGCACTAAAATTATGAATAAGCCCTAAATTATACTTGTCAGTCTTATATCCTGATTTAGCAGAAGAAAAATAAATTGGTACATTCGTTTCTTTTTGGTTAATTCCTACTTTTTTGGGTTGAACAACACTCTTAATTCCGCTATAATGACTACTTTCCTCATAAGAAAGTATCAATCGAGTATTTACATTTGCTGAATTAAAAACAACTCCTACACCTGAATTTGAAACTGTAATTGACGGTTTAGTTAAGTCTGGAAAATAAAATCCTTTTACTTCCTTTTCTTTATTAGCTTTTAATTCATCAACTGTTACTGTAGTTACGATATTAGGGTTGTATGCTTTTCCATAATCTCCATACAATTCATTATTTTTTGTTTGTCTTTCTTTTCTTTCTTTTTCTAGCGTCAATAAATTCTTTTCATCATTTACAGCGTATTTCATCTCTAATTGACTGATAGAATCTCCACTAGTTGTAAAGTTAAGATAAACTAATTTTTTATGTTCCACTGAAGATTTTTCCTCAGACTTTTCATCGTCTTTTGAAGAACCTTTAGTTTCTTCTTCTGTAGTTATTACCACAGGGTTAGTCGCATTATAAAGAACATTTGTTAACTTAGTTACTTTATCACTATCCAAATCTTTTTTATAAACATTATTTGCTTCTTCCCCAAAATTATCTGTAAAATATAAAGATTTTCCATCTAAATATCCACTCTTACCATTAGCTAAAAATTCTATTTCTTTAGTTTTTGGGTCTAATAAGAATATTTTACTTCCTTCTTCTCCTCCTACTTTCGCAACAAATAAAATTTTATTATTTCCAGCGTCACTTAGGCTACTAATAGAAAATTTATTTGGTTCTAAAACTACTTGATTAGATAAAGTACTGATTCCAGATACTCCATGTTGAAGGAACGTATAGTAAATTTTTCCATTAATGTTAACAAACTTATCTGGTCTAATTAGATCTTTTAATAAAGTTTGTTCACCAGTCTCTATATTATATCGATACGCTATATTATCTTCAGAGCCTCTAAAAGTACTTTTCTTTGGATTTGAGGCATAATAAATATTATTTCCTTTTATTGCAGGCTGATTTCCAATTATATCTGTAGCAAAACTATAATCTTTTACATCTTCATAATTAGGATTCCCTTTATCATCAAATGGAATTTTTAAAAGTTTTAACCAAGATCTTTTATGTCCAGCCTCAAAACTAGCATCTTCTCTTTTTTCAATAGAATATGTCCAAATATTATCTCCATCTTTAATAACTTGCGCATTCCATGAATGATTATCAAATATAGATGGTCCTTCTACTAAATCACCTTTTACATCATCAACTATTTTTGCTAAATATCCCATCCACGCTTTGTATAATTGATCTGCATCTAAATTGGCTATATGACCAAATGCACTCCCTATTCCACCAACTTTATGAGAAGAATAATAATCAATGGCTTCTGACACTTTTTCTACACCGTAAGTTTCCAAATAAAATCTCATAAAACTATTTCCATATTCATAAGGTCTATTATGATACGTTGGTCCTAACCCTCTAAATTTATCTTCATTTAGATCTCTTTTCGCAATAGCTATAAATGCTGGATCAAATGTTCTTCCTCCACCTTTTGATATCATACTCTCTACCAGTACTGCCATTCCTTCTGTCCACCATCTTGGGATAGCGGTATCCAAGATTATTCTATCTGACATTGGAATATACTTATTGATACCATTACCTGCCATCTTATAATCTAATAATTCATGAGTTAGTTCATGAGAGAATAAATAAGGAATATAATCTTTGTATTCGTTAGTTATTGCTCCATTATTAGTTATAAACAAATGTATTCCGAATCCTGTAGAAAACGCATTGGAATTATCTTGAGTATCCATAACATAAACTTTGATCTCTTTTGGCATTTCCATTTTAAATAACTTAGACTCTACTTCTGCTATTTGATCTGCCACCCTAATTAATTCTTGAGCCTGTTTAACACTGTTTTTATCGTAATATATTTTAAAATATTTGGTCTGATAGATTTTTTTTCTCTCGAAAGAATCACTCGCTGTACTTTTTCTTTTAATTTTAGAATTTGTAGGTTGATTTTGAGTACTAGATTTGTGCTTTGTGTTACTGTTTTCTAATCCATCAGCATAAATTGTACTACTCAAAACAAACAATGAAGTTAACATAAATTTCTTACTTTTTAAAAACATTTTTTCCTCCCTAGTTAAATAATATATATTCAGTCTATATCTCTATAGATTAAAAATTAAGTAAATATTTTTAATAATAACGAACTAATTTTAAACTGGTATAGTTATTTTTATTTCCCTGATATACTCAGTTCATTTATAAATAATGATGGGGCCCCTACACCTGAACGACTATATTTAAAATCATTCCCAAGATCATTTACATCTTTTAATATCTCAAAGAAATTTCCAGCAATAGTTATTAAATTGATAGGCTTGCTCAACTTTCCATCTTTAACTAAAAATCCCTCTGCTTGTAAAGAAAAATCTCCCGTAACTGGGTTTAATCCTGCATGAATTCCTGATAAATCATCTATATATACTCCATTCCCTACCTTGGTAATGAGTTGTTCTAGAGATAGTTTCCCATTTTCAATTGAAAAGTTAGTTGGCTTAACATTTACCAGTCCTTTAAATCCTGCTTTAAATCCATTCCCAGTACTCTCTATTCCGTCTTTTTTGGCTGTTTTTCTATTATGTAAGAAAGTTTTTAGTATTCCATTTTTAACAATAATTTTATTACTTGCCGCTACTCCTTCATCGTCAAATGGTGTTGAACGAGGAGCAAAATCTACTAACGGTTTATCTGTTATAGTAATATTTTCAGAAAATATAGAAGTTTCTAATTTCCCTTCTAATCTAGACATTCCTTTTTGAACATTTTCAGCGGAAAAACTAGTACTCATAACTTCTAATAGATCAGCTACAATTTCATTTGAAAGAAGAGCTTTATATTTCCCAGAATTTACTTTCCCTCCACCCAATTTATTTGTTGCATTTAAAGCTACCAATTCAGCAAACTTTTCTATATCTATACTGTCAATATCATTAGTTAAGATAAAATCTCTATTTGTTGTGATTTCATCCTCTTTTTTAGCTACAACATCGCAGTAAATTAAAATAGAGTTATTCATTTTTTCTAAATTTAAATTTTTTGAGTTAATTATTTTTGTTTCACTTTCAGTCTCAATAAAAACTATTTCTTCAAGAGTATCTATATTTTCATAACTTCTTATCTTTTTTTCTATTTTTTTAAGTAGTTCAATTTTAGTAGAAGTTTTTATATTCCTTATGCCCTCATTAAAAGTTTTTACTTCGGGATAATTTTTACTCCCTTCAAATAATGAAAACTCCTCACTTGTTTCTATAATTGAAGCATTTAATATTAATTGGTCCAACAAGTTAAGAACTCTTTCTTCTGAAATCTCTTCTGTATATACAAAACCTAATTTTCCATTATATTTTCCCTTTAATGAGATACCCGAAACATCTGAAACTTTATATTCTTCTACTTCAGAATCAAATAATTGAATAGAAGTCGAACTCTTTCTAGAAAAATAAATTTCTAACTCCTCTATATTTTTCTCTTTAGCTCTATTAAATAAATTAGTATAGTTCATAACTATTTTTTACCTCCTACTATAATGGATGAAATTCTTATTCTAGGCTGTCCTACGTCAGCTGGAATACTTCCACTGACTGATCCACACATTCCTTGAGCAAAAGATAAATTATCTCCAACCATATCAATCTTATGTAAAATCTCAGGTCCACTCCCAATTAGAGTAGCTCCCTTTACAGGACTCGTAATTTTCCCGTTTTCTATTAAATAACCTTCCCTCACTGAAAAATTAAAATCTCCAGTTGTAGTATCCACACTTCCACCACCCATTGATTTTGCATATAACCCAATTTTTATACCTTTTAACATATCTTCTAAAGTAGAAGTCCCAGGTGCAATAAATGTATTTGTCATTCTAGATGTAGGAGCAAATTTATATGATTCTCTCCTTCCAGAACCTGAAGATTTTTCTTTCATCCTTCTAGCTCCTAATTTATCTATCATATATCCTTGCAAAATTCCATCTTTTATTAAAACATTTTTTTGTGTTTTATTACCTTCATCGTCAATATTCATAGAACCCCATCCGTTAGAGATAGTCCCATCGTCGATAGCAGTTACACAACTACTAGCTATTTTTTCTCCTATTTTGTCTGAAAATATAGATAATTTTTTAGCCACAGATGTAGCTTCCAAACCATGTCCACAGGCTTCATGAAATATTACTCCACCAAAACCATTTTCCATAATAACCGTCATCTCTTTACTAGGGGCATCATCGGCAGATAAAAGTATCATAGCTTGTCTAGCTGCTTCCTTTGCAATTTCTGTTACATCTATATCATCACTAAACAATTCAAAGCCTTTTTGACTTCCTTGACCACAGAAGCCAGTTTGTACGTTTTCTCCATCCTTAGCAATACATTCCACAGCTATTCTAGTACTTACTCTAGTGTCCTTTGTATTTAATCCTTCTGAATTAATAATTTTAATATTTTGCACAGTCTCAAAATACATCACTTCTACCTGGGTAATCTTTTTATCATAATCTCTTGCTACTTTATCTATTTTTTTTAACAACTCCACTTTTTCTTTCATAGGAACTGTGTTTGGCATCCTTTTGATCTTATGCTGATTTACTTCAACTACAGCTTCTCCTATTTTTACATCTCTTGAAGTCGATTTTGTTTCCAGTGAATCAGCTAACTTTTTTGTAATCAAAATTAAGTTCTCATCACTTAAATTATTTGTGTACCCATAAACTACATTTGAACCATCTAAAATTCTTATTCCAACTCCAAATTCATTTCCAGAAACAACTTTTTCTATCTTCTGTGATGATAAAGTGAGTGAAAAATTATTTTTTTCTTCAAAAAATATCTCTGCAAAATCTCCACTTTCCAAAGCTGTCTTAAAAATTTTCTCTATAATTTGCCTCTCCAACATAAAATCCTCCAAAAGCTAATTCACGATACTATAATAATTTATTTTTCCATTTTTCCGCCACTAAGAGACTAATGTATCTAAAGATTATACAATCTTTAGCCATTTATTTGAATATTAAGGAAATAAATAAAGGAATAAACTAAATAAGTTAAATAAGTTAAATAAGTTAAATAAGTTAAATAAACATAATTAAACTAATGTAATTTGGTATTAAAGTTTAAAAGTGATTAAAATTGCAAAAAGAACTACACATAATATTAATTTAGATATTGAATAATCATATCTTTATTTTGGTATTATAAAACTAAACAGAAAAATGAAAGTCTATTATTGTAAATAAGTGATTTTGATAAAAAAATTGGTGAAGAGAGTGACATAAAAAAGACTATAATCTATTAGATAATCCTTTAGCTAAAGAGTTCCCTAAAAAAATAAATGTGAACTTAAATTACGAAACAAAACATTATTAGTTATGATATAATATTATTTCAATGAAAAATAGTGAATTATAATTACAAAATCATATTTTATTATTAAGAGTTACTTAAGGAGAGTTTATGAAATTAGAAAAAAAAATAACAGTGCATATATCATTATTAATATTAGTTGCTATGATTATTTTACAATTTATATTTTTTAAAAATATTTATAAACTCATAAATACTAATAATAAAGAAGTTTTAAATCTTTATTCAAAAGCTTTAGCCGCTGATCAAATTATTGGAGAAAATTTAGCGTCGAAAAATAAAACATCTATAAATGAACATATGTTCACTATTTCGTCAAAATTGACTGATTTGAATTCTATAGTCATAACTGATTCTAGTGGGGAAGTTTATTTCTATAAAAATAAGGAAAATAAATCACAATCGCATATGAATTATAAACAGATATTTCAAAAGGTTACTTCTAATAAATATAAAACCTTCGAGAATAATTATTTGAATAATTCTTTTCAAAAATTTAGGCCAATAACATATAAAAATAAATTAGTTGGTATGGTTGGACTAAAAAGGCTTCACACAAAAAATAAAGAATTTAGAAATCTATTTATTGAAGAAATAATCATTGGGATTATTTTAGTATTCATTATTGCTATTGTATTAGGTATATATCTAGCAAAAACCATTAAATCTGAAATCTTTGGGTATGAACCCTTTGAACTTGCAAATATTCATAATGAAAGACAATTAATTTTTAATAACCTTAATAATCAAATTTTAACTTTAGATAGCTATGAAAATTTAAACCAAATAAGTGAAGAAACTATCCCTAAATTTAATGAACAAGATTTCCAGACTTTAAAAGAGTTATATAATGAAGTCCTTATAAGAGATGAATCTCATATCTTTAATAGACAAATAATTCTATCTAGTAAGAGAGTCTTTGTAGATTGTATAAAAATAATTCAAAATAAAAATAAAACTGAAGTTTTGTTTATAGTAAAAAAAGAAGAAAGAATAAAAAAAATCGCAGAAGAAATAACAGGAGTAACTCAGATAATAGAATCTATGAGAGCTAATGTCCATGAATTTAAAAATAAAATACATGTAATTTCTGGATTATTAAAATTAGAAGAATATGAAGAAGTTCAAAAATATGTTTCAAAGATAAGAATAAAATTAGATGAAGAAAATGATGAAGTCCAAAACATTGAAGATCCTATTATAAAAGCACTACTTTTAACAAAAATAAGTTTAGCTAAAGAAAAAGAAATATGTTTAAATTTACAAAAAGGCAGCAACCTTATGGAAAAGCATAACAATATTTATTCAGATGATCTTATCGTTATAATAGGAAACTTAATAGAAAATTCCGTTGACTCTCTTAATCTATTTAAAAATAGAAAAAAAGTAATAGATATAAAAATATCAGAGACTAAAAATAATATTTTTATATCTATTACTGATAATGGAGAAAAAATAGTTGATTCACAAAAAATATTTCAAATGGGTTATTCTTCAAAAGGGAACAATAGAGGATCTGGATTAGCTTTAATTAAAAATTTAGTCTCACTATATCACGGTAAAATAGATATTGTAGAGGAATCTGAGCAAAAAACGTTTAATATTTTATTAACAAAGGAGGGATGACAAATGATAAATGTTGTAATTATAGAAGATGATCCCATGGTAAGTATGATCACAAAGAAAATAATTAATTCTGAAAAAGAATTTAATGTTACTGAAACGTTTATTAAAGGAAAAGGTGTAGTTGATTATCTTTTAAATAACGATGTTGAGCTAATTATACTAGATATGTATCTTCCAGATATGGAAGGTTTAGACATTTTAGAAAAATTGAGGGAAAAAGAAATCAATGACAACAGAATAGAAGCTATTTTTGTCACTGCTTCAAATCACAAAGCTCATATTGAAAGAGCTTTCCATTTAGGTATTGTAGATTATTTGATTAAACCATTTGAATTTGATAGATTAAAAAAAGCTTTAGAAAGATATTTAATCAAAAAATCCACTAAAAAATTAAAAAAAGAAATTGTTACACAAAATGAAATTGATTCATTTTATCATAAACAAGAAAATAATAAATCAGAATTACCTAAGGGTATTAGTGAAAAAACTTTAGAAAAAGTTTTAAATACTCTTTTGTCAGATCCTACAAGAGAATTTTCTTCTAAAGACGTTGCAAAAGAATTAAAAACAAGTAGTATCACAGTTAAAAAATATTTAGATTATTTAGCTGGAAAAAAACAAATTAAAAGTAATATCTATTATGGAACAGTTGGAAGACCTGAAGTTAAATACAAAATATAAAACCTTAATTCCATTGGTACTATTGGGGTTGAGAGGGGATTTTAAAAAACGTCAGCTGATAAGAAAAAACGTCTAATGAGAAGACAAAGTGTCACCTCACTAGACGTTTTTAGGGTTTAAATGTTACTTAAATTATAGTGACTTTTAATCTAAAATATATTATCTTATCTTATAAAAAACTATCTTTTTACATCAAAACTATCTTTTTTAAATAATTCTTCTACTTCTGCTAGTTTTACTAAAGTAACATCCCCTGAAATAGTATGCTTTAATACAGATGAAGCAGTAGCAATATTTATTGTATAATCTATCTCTTTTTGCATAGCATATCCACATAAAAATCCTGCTGTATATGCATCCCCAGTTCCTACTCTGTCTATTATATCCACTTCATAGGATTTAGATCTATAAATAGTTTTACCATCATAACAAATCCCTGCATAGGTATTATTAGAAGCTGATTTTACATCTCTAATTGAAGATACTATGTATTTAAAGTTATATTTAGAATTTACCTTTTGATATAGATCTTTATAATACTCTAAAAGATCTATTTTCTCCAAAGGTTGTTCAGGAACAATTCTCAAAATATTTGTAAAATCTAAGTGTCCTGCAAATGCAATGTCTACATACTTTAAAATCTCATGGATCTTCTTCCCTGCGTCTTCTAAACTCCACAGTTTACTTCTATAGTTAAAATCAAAACTTATTTCCATCCCAAGTTCTTTTGCTTTTTTCATAAAAGCTTTGGATATCTCAAATCCATTGTTACTTATCCCCAATGTAATCCCAGAAAGATGTAATATATCCCATCCTTTTAAGATAGATTCAATCTCAAAATCAGAAATTAAAGCTGTAGAGATAGCCGAATCTTTTCTATCGTAGATAACTTTACTATTTCTCAGAGAAAATCCATTTTCTAAAAAATATATCCCGACTCTATCTCCTCCACGAACAACAGAACTAGTATTTACTCCAAAGCTTCTCAGATGATTTATAGCCGAATCTCCTATTTCATTATTTGGAAGTTTACTAACAAAAGCAGTTTCAATACCATAATTAGCTAACGCAACTGCAACATTGGCTTCCCCTCCTCCATAATTAGCTTGAAAACTAGGAGTTCCTAAAAACTTGTCTCTATTAGGGGGTGATAACCTTAACATAATTTCGCCTAGAGTTATAATTTTTTTCATCTCTACCCCCTTGCTAATCTTACTTTTTCAACAAATTTTTTAGCGGTTTCTTTTATTTGTTCCATTGTCCCATTAGTTAATTGTCCGCCAACTCCTACAGCAATAACACCATTTTTTATCCATTCGTCTACATTTTCAAGGTTTACACCACCTGTAGGCATTATATTAATTTGTGGTAATGGAGCTTTGATACTTTTTATAAACGAAGGTCCAAAGGCACTTCCAGGAAATAATTTTATTATGTCACAACCTGATTCCATAGCCTTTATCATCTCGGTAATTGTCATACATCCTGGCATATAAGCCACTTGATATCTATTGCATAATTTAGCTGTTTCTATATCAAATCCAGGAGATACTATATACCTAGCTCCTGCCATAATAGCTATCCTGGCAGTTTCACTATCTAAAACTGTTCCTGCTCCCAATACAATATTATTTTCTTTTGATAGTTTTTTAATAATTTCTGTAGCCATAGGATTTGTATAGGTAACCTCAATAGCTGTTATACCTCCAGCAATACATGCTTTGGATATATTTACAGCATCTCCAATAGAATCTCCTCTTATTACAGCAACTACACCTACATCAGATATTTTTTTTAATACTTCAAATTTTTTCAAACTATGCCTCCTTTATACAATTTTTTAATCATATATACAACATTATTATTTTAGTCATAAATTTTTAACATAACTCTGATTTATTCATGAACAGATCAACTTCTATAAAGTAATTTAGATTATTTTTAATTATGTTATTATATAAATTCCTAGAATCACCCAAGTGAAGCCTCAATATTTCAATAGTTGAACTTTTAATCTTTTTAGAGATCATATTATATATCTCTATATGATGGTTATACATTTTATTTTGTGTAAGATTTCCTTTTAAAGCAATAATTCTAAGTCTATCATACTGAATTTGATATGGTTCTAACATTTTCCAAACATATTCTTTATCAACACTTTCATAGATTATTTTGTGAAAATTATTATCACATTTTATTAGTTCAAATGAGTTATCATCGCGTTTAAGAAGATATTCTTGCTGTCTCAAATTTTCAAGTAACTTGTCTAAAAAAATTTGATCAATTGATTCAATAGATAAATTTAAAACTTTATTTTCAACAGTTTTTCTGAGAAACAAATAATTGTATACTTCCTTTAAATTAATTTTTGAAACATATGTTCCTTTTTGTGGAATAATCGTAACTAAATTTTCTTTAGACAATTTTATCAATACTTCTCTAGAGACAGTTCTACTAATTTCAAACATTTCCCTTATTTTAATTTCTGATAGCATATCTCCAGGAAGCAGAGAACCTTCGATAATATTTCTTTTAACTGTTAGGTAAGTCTTTTGGGCAACGGTAATATCTTTACTTTGAATACTTTTAAATAATTTCATAAGTGCTCCTTTATATAACATTTAATTTTATATGGATTTGGCATTCATAATGTTCTACTATAAAATATTATGCTTGACTATTAAACATTTTTCTATTATACTCAACGTATAACTTGTATGACTAGTGTGACTAGTACAGTTTAACATAATATTATATAAAATAACAAGGAGGTTTTTTTTGAAAGAATGGACTAATGACAGAGAACTTTTCGAACTTTTTAAAAAAGAGTTATACACACCGGTAGTTGGAGATATACTTGATGAATTTAAATATTATCATCAATTTTTACCCCCAGAAATTCAACCAGCTTTATTAGAAATGAAACTCGTAGGAAGAGCTATGCCTGTAAATATGATAGATGTTTATGGTGAACAAAAAGCCCCATTTGGCCTACTTACAGAAGCACTAGACCAAATTGAAGAAGGAGAAATTTATATTGCTCATGGCGGTAATAAAAGATGTGCTTATTGGGGTGAAATATTAACTGCTACCGCAAAAAAAAGAGGTGCTAATGGTGCAATTATAAATGGATATCATCGTGATACACCAAAAATGTTAGAACAAAATTTCCCTGTATTCAGTTTAGGAAGATATGCTCAAGACTCATCTGTTAGAACAAAAGTTATTGATTATAGATGTTCAATAGAAATTGGAAAAGTTTGGATAAATCCAGGAGATCTTATCTTTGCAGATTTAGATGGTGTCCTTGTTATCCCTAGAGAAGTTGAAGAAATTGTGGTAAAAAAAGCTCTTGAAAAAGCCAGAGGAGAAAAATTAGTTAGAAAAGAAATTGAAAATGGGATGAGTAGTACTGAAGCTTATAAAAAATATGGAATTTTATAGGAGGAAAAAATGAAACTAGGTTTAGGTTTATATCGAAATATGTTGAAAAAAGATTATTATAAATTTGCTAGACAGTGTGGTTGTACTCATATAGTTGTTCATTTAGTAGATTATTTTAATAGTGAGGTTGGGGTTCTTCCTACAACAGATAAAAAAGGAAATTGGGGGCATGCTGTTGCAAATGATCCAATTTGGGAATATGAAAATTTGTTAAATTTAAAAAAAGAAATAGAAGCAAATGGTTTAAAAATTTCAGCAATAGAAAATTTTAGTCCTGGTGATTGGTATGATGTATTATTAGATGGTCCAAAAAAACATGAACAAATTGAAAAAATAAAAACATTAATAAAAACAGTTGGAAAAGTTGGAATACCAGTTATAGGTTATAATTTTAGTATTGCTGGTGTTTATGCACATATCAGAACTACTGCTGCACGTGGGGGTGCTGAAACTGTTATATTTGATGGTGAAAATTCTGCATGTAAAGAACCTATTCCTAAAGGTGAGGTTTGGAATATGGTATATGATGAAACTGATTATAAAGAATTTGTTGAAACCGTATCCCAAGATCAACTTTGGGAGAGGTATGAATGGTTTTTAAGAGAAGTTATTCCAGTTGCTGAAAAAGCAGGTGTAAAACTAGCTTTACATCCTGATGACCCTCCCGTACCAGTCTTAAGAGGTGCCGCAAGATTGGTTTATCAACCAAAAATTTATCAAAAAGTTATTGATACATATAATAGCCCTTCAAATTCATTAGAATTTTGCATGGGTAGTATCCAAGAAATGTCAGAAGGATGCATATATGATGCTATTGAGAAATATGCTTCTCAAGAAAGAATAGCTTATGTACATTTTAGAAATGTTAAAGGTAAAGTTCCCAACTACCAAGAAGTCTTTGTTGATGAAGGAGATATTGATATGATAAAAGCCTTAGAGTTATATAAAAAGCATAATTTTCAAGGTGTCTTGATTCCAGATCATACACCAGAAATGACTGCTCCAGGTGCTTGGCATGCTGGGATGGCTTACGCTTTGGGATATATGAAAGCTCTCATGAAAGTAATTGATAAAGAGGTGAAGTGATGTTTTCTGTTAAAAACAAAGTAATATTAATTACAGGAAGTACTCGTGGGATTGGAAAGACTTTAGCCATAGAATTTAAAAAAAAAGGAGCTACTGTAATTATTCATGGTCGCTCTGAAACAATTTGTAAAAAGATAGCAGAAACTATTCAATGTGACTTTGTAAGTGGAGACTTTTCTAATGAATTAGATGTTAAAAACATGGCAGAGACTATTTCAATGAAATATAAAAAATTAGATGTTCTTATTAATAATGCTGGTTTTGAAAAGCATAAAAAAATTAGTGAAATGGATATGAATTTATATGATAGTGTCCAAAATGTTTGTGTAAGGTCTCAATATTTATTGACTTCTTTATTATATCCTTTACTTTGCAATAGTGACCATGGCGCCTCTATTATTAATATGAGTTCTATTCATCAATTGGTCCCTGTAAAATCAAATTCACCTTATTGTATGGCAAAGGCATCTATGGAAATGTTTAGTAAAGTTGCCTCTCTTGAGTTTTCTAAAGATAATATTAGAGTTAATACTCTGGCACCTGGAGCTATTAAAACAGATATGAATTCTGAAGTAATTGAAGCAATGGGAGAAAATAATTTTAAAGAATGGATTCCTCTTGGAAGAGTTGGAAAAACTAATGAAATTTTTGGGCCAGCTTTGTTTTTAGCTTCTAGTGCATCTAGTTATGTAACAGGAACAACTTTATATGTAGATGGAGGTTATATTCAAAATTTATTAAGGTACGAAGTGTAAGGAAAGGAGAATTATGACAAAGCAGAATAGTATAGTTAAAATATTAAATGAAAATAAATGTGGTTCTGTCATCTTTTTTAGACCAGATGAATTAGTCATGAGTATTGGGTATTATCCTACTTTAGGAGCTTCTTTTTGTTTATACCCATCCATAGGGAATCCAATTCTTTTTATACCTAAATTAGAGCCACTAACTTTTATTCCAAAACATTGCACAATAAAACGATATTCATGGGGAACTTTAGGAATAAACCCTTGGGATGAATTATCTCATTTAATGAAATTAGAATTAGAAAAATTAAATTTGATTGATGAACCTATAACATATATTAAAGATATAGGCGGAAGTTCCCCTTCTGCCTCTCATGGCGAGGGGATACCTATAACTTTAAATATATTAGAAAATTTATCAAATATTTCAACAAGTAAATATAAAAACATTTCAGATAAACTTATCACTTTATACGATATCAAAAGTGAATGTGATATAAAAAAAATAGAAGTAGTCCATGAAGTAACATCTGTTGCGATTAATACTTTTTATAAAAATTTAAAAGATGGAATTACAGAGGGAGAGTTAGCAGGAATAGTAGAATTAGAAATAAAAAAACAAATGGACTTAAACGAAAAAAAACATGTAACAGGTTGGTGTTATATTCATAGTGGGGAAAATACAATTTATTCTGGTCAATATGCAAAAAGTTCAGGAAAATTAATTAAAGAAAGAGATGTAGTTCTTATGGAATTAGCTATTTGTGTAAATGGATATTGGTCAGATACCACAAGAACAGGAGTTGTAGGCGAAAGTTCTATAGAAATTGAAAAAATCTTTAAAATCATTAACCATTCTCAATATTTAGCTATAGAAAATATGAAACCTGGCATTGAAATGAAAACTATAGATAAAATTGTAAGAGAATATATAAAAAGTGAAGGTTATGAAGAGTATTTCCAACATGCTTTAGGCCACCAAGTTGGATTTAGATACCATGATCCAGGCCAAGGATTAAATCCAGACTCTAGTGGAATATTGAAACCAGGTATGATCCTTACCGTTGAACCTGGTATTTATAATCCTAAATTTGGTTTTGGTATTAGAATTGAAGATAATATATTAATTACAAAAAATGGTTATAAAAATCTTTCTGGGAAGTGATATTTTTGAAAATTTATAATGTTACAAAAAATGGTTATCACCCATTTATTATAAAAGAAGAATGGCAAATAGCTAAGTTAAATTATTCTATTGAACAATCGCTCAACAAAATAAAAAAAATGGAAAAACATATTAATACTGATGAAGTGTTTATTTTGCTAGAAGGAAAAGCAATTCTAATTGAAGGAACATTTACTAATAACTGGGAATTTAAGTTTCATAGGATGGAAAAAAAGAAAATATATAATGTAGAAGCCGGAACTTGGCACAATATTATTTTATTTGAGGATACAGAAACTTTAATTATTGAAAAAAATGCTACACATATAAATGACTGTACTTATAAGGATTTTATTGAAGATGACAAAAAAACATTAATAAGTCAATATTCTAATTATTGTAATTTATGATAGCTAAAGGGGGATTCATGAAAAAAATATTTATTTTATTAGTAATGACTGTTGCATTAATCGGATGTGGTCAAAAAGAAAAGAAGAAAGAAGAAGCTAAACAAAAAGAAATAATCCTTACTGTAATGACATCTGCACACCCATACTTCCAAGGAGTAATCTCTACTTGGGAAAAACTTGCTAAAGAAGAAAATTTTAAGCTCACTATTTTAGATCCTAGATTTGATAACGGAAAACTTAGACAAATTACAGATGACATAATAGTTTCTCACCCAGATGGAGTTGCTTTTGGTCCATTAGAATCAGAAATGTCTGTTAGAATGATTAAGCAAATTAAGGAAGCTGGAATTCCTGTAATAGCTTATAATGTTAAACCTAATGAAAATATAGTTCCTGTAGTTTCTGGCGGAAATTATAT
>NZ_JBATVM010000283.1:0-1888 GCF_049671765.1 Psychrilyobacter sp. | reverse complement strand
GAATATAAACAGCTAGAAAAAGCCCAAGAAAACATAGTAAATATTCGATTAGAAAAAATATTATGTGATAGATACAATAGGCTTCAAAGGGGGAATTAATGAATAAAATTATGACACCTAATAACTTAGTTGAAGAACTGAGAGATCGCTTTAAAATAACCATCCTGGAGCTTAGACAAAACCTTCCAAAGTATGAGGTGAAAATGTATTGTGATGCTTTAGGAATTACAGAAAAAACATTGTTTTGGGCAATAAAAAACTGGAAACCAAAAAAGGAATTAAAAAAGCAGGAGCAATCAAAATCTAAAATTTATCCGACCAAAGAAAAAAATAGAGGTATGAAAAAAGCTCCTGCAAGTAAATTATAGCACAAAATTAAAATTTCCGACCAAAGAAAAAATATTAGGAGTGCTAATGATCTGACTAGATTATAGCAACTAATATAAAAATTGTATTTAATCTAGGAGGGGTAAGGATGGAATTTCAAGGAACTATTTCAAATTGGGTAAAATTCACTATTATCATATTAGATAATATTAAGGAACTTCAATTCATGGGAGAAACTTATACAGATAAAAAAATATCAAAAAGTATGCAAGGGAATCATATTTAGTGAGGGAAGTAATAAAATTTAAGATGTAAGGAGTGAGGGAAATATGAACTTATTTGAAAAAATAAAAAAATCTTTTAAAATTAAATATTGTATCACTCCAGATATGGAAATGGTCAATGAATCTAGCTTATCTTATTTCAATTCAGATATATTTAAATCGCCTGAAGAAATTTTAATTAGTCAGATAACTATTCACAAAATCGCCTGTGAAAAAGATTTGGAAACTTTGATAAAAAATCTAAAAGAAAGAGAAGATGCAGAAAGAGTCCTACTTTTCCATAAAGGCAAAATTAATGCCTATGAACACATCATCAAAGATATTGAAAGTAGAAGTAACGCTTTTAAAAATAAAGAAAAGGAGGACATAAAATGAAAATATCAAAACTGCAAAGAGAAATTTTTAAAAAATGGAAAAGCGGAAAATCTTTAAATTATATAAGAAAAAAATATGGTCAATATGGAATTATAGTTATCAATTATTGCAAAGGAAATATGGATAAAAATAATGTTTTATATGAATATGATTTAAGTATAACTAAACAACCATTAGGTCCTATAAAAATTTTATCAGAACGAAAAAAAACAATTATAAAAGACTTCATAAAAAATAAAAAAAGCATCAAGCAAATTAATAAAAAATATGGTGACTACGGTGTTTTTGTTGTTAATTTATCTATGAAAAAATTTGCAGCAACACATTTATTTTAATAAATAAAATTGAGTATTGTTTTTATAAGTAGGAGAAAAGATATATGAGTAGTTTACTCAAAGTATTTATGGGTGCAGCAGTATTTGTTATTATATCCCAAATACTTGATGAAATAGAGAGTAAAACAGTAGCATATTACATAGGGGTTTTTAGCGGTATTTTAGTGTCAGGAATAAATTTCCCTTGGGAATAGAAAAAATTGTAATTTGTTTTGGTAGGAGGGGGAAGGTAATAGTGGAAAAATTCATATGTGAAAAATGCTTAAAAATAATAACTAAAGAATATAAAAATAATAATAGAGCTTGTGAATGTGGTTCTGAGACTTGCTTTACTATCGAGTGTGCAAGCAAGAAAATGAAAGAAATGCGTGAGGCTATAAAAGTATTGAGGAGTTGTAGATGGTGAAAAAATAATTGTTTGGGAAAACTAAATAAAAGAAACAAATAAGAATTTGTATAGGAGGACACAATATGAAAAAAACAAAATTAAGACCAAATCATCAAGAAATTATAGCCATGAGTTTAGAGGATCTAAACTTTATATTAAAAAGTGGATATGTGCTGACT
>NZ_JBATVM010000282.1:0-7251 GCF_049671765.1 Psychrilyobacter sp. | reverse complement strand
TAGTAACTCACTTTTCCCAATTCCCCTCTGACCAACTAAAATAAAGGGTCTGTGGGATTTTAAGCGAGGATTTATTTCTTTTTGTAATAGGTTATCACGGCCAACTAGCATAAGGTAACACCTCCAACTCTTTCCTTGTTGTAGTTTTCCCTTAAACACAAGGAAAACTATAGATAAAATATACTTCTAAATTCTAAGGATTTCATCCTTAACTGACTCTGTTTCTTTTCATGAGCAAAAGAAATAGAGGAAAGAAAAACTCACTTTTTCTAAATAATGTTATAGAGTGAGACCATGAATCCCCGTTTCTTAGTAGGATGCCTGACGGGCATAGTGGGTTCGACGAAACTCGCAAGATATCTACTGAGAAGCAGGGTAACATCTAGAAAAAGAATTAAGATCTGTAGATAAAAACACTTCTTACCTCTTACTTTTAACTTCTTACTTTAATTTATTGCAGCATAGTTTCTATTTTTCTTTCTATGGATTCTATTGTTAGATGTAGGTCTAAGAGTTCTTCCTCTGTTTGAAAATAAGACTTTATATCACTCGCTCCGTTATCTCCTATAAAAGCTTGGAGAGCTTCTTTTTTATCTTTTAAAAGTAAGAGTAACTTTCTATTTTTCTTTAAGTTACTTATTAGATCTGAGCCATCTTGAAGATATTTTATTTTTGCATTTCTTCTGCTAATTTTTTGTTGTTTGGAATAAATAGGAATGGAAAATCCTACTCCAGATCTAAATTCTGATTCTGAATTATCATAGTAGTTACCAACATTTACAGTGAGTGCTAAATCTAACCCTCCATATATTTGATTAGCTCTTTTATTTAAGGCTATCCAATATTCTTCTGAGGTCATAGAGAAAATACAAACAGTAAGTAGCAGGTAGAAGATAGTAAGTAAAAGATGGAAAATATTAAATTTCGACATAAAAATCAACCTCCTGAACAAACTTGAAACTATTTTAAATTTAAACCTAAGGATTTCATCCTTAAGTGAGTTCATTTACTTTTGGTGAGCAAAAGAAACGAACCAAAGAAAAACTCACTTTTTCTAAATGATGTTATTGAGCAAATCCATGAATCCCCGTTTCTTAGTGGGGTGCCTGACGGACATAGTGGGTTCGACGAAACTCGTAAGATATCTACTGAGAAGTAGAATAACATCTAAAAAAAGAACTAAAGTCAAAAATAAAGTCCTAAACCAAGTTTTTTATGCTTGTTACCTTTAATTATTATATATTTAAAAGTGAGGTAACATCCTTTATTTTATGATTAGATAATTTTATGGTACACTCATTGTAAAGAGTTTTATAAATTAAGAGGTGGAATAAAATGATTATTTATATTAAAAACTATAAAGGTGGAGTTGGGAAATCAACTATTACAAAGAACTTAGCTTCTGGACTAGAAAAATCTAACCTAAAAACAGCTATTGTTACCTTTGATGCTCAAAATGATTCTTTGGCTATGTTTGGTCACGATTGGGAAGCCGGTAATGGATTTAAACATTTTGTTAAAACAAAAAATGACTGTTCTATCCACATTAGACCAAATATTCATTATTATCCTTTGGAAACCGATGTTTTTGGATCTAATATGAAAAATAAGATCAAAGATGCTTTTGAATATTTAAAGAAAACTTATCAAGTTATCTTAATTGATGGTGCTCCTGCTGTAGATGGAGTTTTAGACAGTGTGGCTCTTGAAATATCAAATAAAATAATAGTCCCAATTATGTTAGATAAGTCTTCTGTTAACGGATTAGCTAGATTTTTAGAAACTGAAGCTGGACAAAAAGTTAATTTAATTGCTCCTAATTTTTATGGAGGAACTAAAGTAAATAAAGCATATTTTAAAGCACTGGAAGAGTTTACAAAAGATAGTAGTGTTACCTTATTAAATCCAATAAAAAGAACAGCTTTGGAAGAGGAACTATCAGAAAAAGGTAAAACTATTTTTGAAACTGAAGATAAGAGATCATTTGAAACTAGAGACAGATATATAGAGATGATAGAGGTGATTTTTAATGATTAATGTTGATTTAAGTCATTTAAAAAGAAATAATTTGAAAAAAGATGATAAATCTAAAGGTAACAATTTGTTACTTAACAAAAAAGAAAGTGTTATAGGTAACGAATTGTTACCTAACAAGATAGAAGTTTCTTTTGAACTTTCAGAAAACCATGAATTAAATAATTATTTAATTTTAAAATCTCAAGAGTTATTAGGAGTTCAATTAAATGCTAGATTACATTTAGGAAGAATTTTTCAAGATGTCTTTGATAAATTAGCCGGTAGTCCCCATAATGGATTATATGTTCAATGGCTAGGAATCAATGGGTTTAATAAGATGACTGCATTAAGACATAGAAATAGATATAAAATTTATAAAGATATGAAATTAGATCATTCAAAATATTTGATTGCTACAGCTTCTCAAAAAATTATTGATATTTTATTGACTCATCCTGAGAAAAAATCTATTCTAGAGATGATTGAAAGTAATATAACTAAAGAAGAATTAAATACTTTGGTATTAGGTCAGGATATTATTACTATAGAAAAAGAGTTTAATTTTGATTTGGAATCTGAATACAATAACTTTAAAAAGAAATATAATAAGATCAATATATCTAATTTGTCCAATAAACAAAAAGAGAAATTTTCTAAATTATTGGAAAGTTTTGATAAATTGTTTGAAGAGATAAAATAAGCTCTTATTTCAATTCTAAGAGTTTGGGTAATCTATTTGGTATATTAGTATTTATTTTTGTATTAAGATGATTTAATGAGGATATATGGAATTCTTATGATGAGATTATATTTAGAGAGAGAAATATTATTAAATAATAGAGATATCTTTTTCTATACGTTTATAAAGAAAGGATCAAAAAAGACAACTTTCTTATAGGTTGTTTTTTCTTTTTATATCTTTTAATGTTTTAGGCGATCTGTAAGTCAATAATATAAAGGGATATAAATCAAAAGAGGATACTCTATCTGACAAAAGGGATACCCCATCTGACAAAGGGGATACTCTATCTGACTTTAAAGGATACTCCATCTGACAAACCATAAAAATAAAACTTGGATACTTAGATTTGTTGTGGTATCCTTTTAAAAAGGGTTTTTGGGGGAAAAAATGAATAGAAATGAAATGGTTGTACACCATAATTATTTAAACGAAAGTAAATTTACAGATTTTACAGAGTTAGAATTAAATTTATTTATTACTATTTTATATAAAATGAGACATGAAAAAGAAAATGAAGTGACTTTTAAAAGTGAAGATATAAAAAATATGACAAATGCAAAAGATCGAAGCTATAAGGAATTTGAAAGGATTCTACATTCTTTGCAGGATAGGACATTTTATTTAAAAACTATAGATGGTTATGAAAGAATTAAACCTTTTCCAACTTTGATTTTTAATAATGAGAAGAAAAAAATAACTGTAGAAGTTAATAAGCGAATGGTTCCTGTATTTAGGCAATTAAAGGAACAATTTACTCAATATTCGTTGAAAGAATTTGTATCATTAGATAATAAATATGGAAAAAGGTTATATCAACTATTAAAGCAATATGAATCTATAGGAAAGAGAAATTTTAAATTAGATAATTTTCGAGAACTATTAGATTGTACAAATAAAAGTTATGATAAAATGTCAAATTTAGATAAAAAAGTATTGATGAAAGCTAGAGATGATATAAATGAAAAAACTTCTTTAAATGTTGATTATGTTAAATTAAAAAAAGGTAGAAAGATAGAAAGTGTTGAATTTACTATAAAAAAGAGTGATAAGACTACACTATCTGACTATAAGGATACTCCATCTGACAAATTAATTAATTTGAAATTAGATATAGGGAAGATAAGTAAAACTAAGGATTTATCAAATGAAAGAAGTAGCGAAACTAAAGGGATAAAGAAGGATAAGACTACACTATCTGACAAATCATTAAAACAAGAAATTAAAGGAAAAGCAGAAAAACAAGCAGCTAAAAAGAAGGTAATAAAAAAAGATAAGACTACACCATCTGACTATAAGGATACTCTATCTGACAAATTAGAGAAAGCAATTTTAAAAGCTAAAAGGAATATATATGTTTCTAAAGCTTGGAATAAAAGGGTAGATAATAAAATTAATAAAATATTGAATGAAAACGATGAGAAATATACCCTAGATATTTTAAATCGATTGTACACTAGTGTAAAACAGGATATAAAAACTACTTTAGTCCAATATATAAATGGAATTATGAAAAATATTAGGATAGAAGTCAAAGAAAAAGTTATTTCTTCTCATAATTTTAATAAAGTAAAGGAAGAAAAAACTAGTAATAAAGAAGAAGTTAAAGGGAACAAGTTGTTACCTAAAGAAAATAAAGAAGAAAACAATGAGGAAATGACTCTAGAAGAATTTGAAAAACTAGATGATAAAAGGAAAGAAAAATTAGAAAAAGAAGCTATAATACTAACTATGAAAAAAGTAGATATCTCTGAAAAATTTCTTTCAGATCTAAAAAAGAAATCTCTCAAGATATATTTTAATACAATAAAAGCAAGTATAAAGATAAAATGATAAAGATAGAAAAAAAGGCTGGAATTTGTTCCAGTCTTTTTGTTAGGTAACAAATTGTTACTTAATAAAAAGGAAAATAGGTAACATGGGGATAGATATTAAAAATGAAAAAAAGGCAACTCATAGTAAGTTATCTACTTGAGCTGCCTATTATTATATTTTTAAAGTAGTTATCCAATCAATAGGGAATTTTAAATCTTTTGATGGGTTAATAACATTAGAGTATCTATTAAATAAAATTTGTAAATTATCAATAGTTTCATTGAATAGGTCCTTATCCTGTATAAGATATTTAAAAACCAAAAAGATAGCATAAATATTAAAAAGTTCCTTACCTTGAGGAGTTTTTTTAGAAATATCTCTCCAAGTTCTATGTTTTATAGGAGAAATCTCCAAGATATTATCAAATAATTTTTCATGGTGAGCACAAGTATTTCTAACTTCTGTTATAGTTAAAAGCCATGAAGTAATATGTTTAGCATTAACTTTATGGTAAAGAGATTTATAATAATTCTCAACAATTATTTCTTTGTCTTCTTTTAATAAATTTTTAAAAAATTTTGATAGCTGACCAAGAGTAGAAAGCTCTATAAATTTATATATGGGTAAATGATCATTATATTTATTTTGATGATGCTTTACCATTAATGGTCGTTCGTTATTAGTTGGTTCTAATTTATATTCTAATTTTTTTAAAAAGGTTTCATGAAAGAAAGAATTGTTGAAATGATTCTTATTAAATTGGCAATGAATTCCATATTTATGACCTAATTCATAAGCTATTTGTGTTCGTAAAGCTAATTCAATACTTTCAACTAATTCTAGTATAAGAAACTTTAATTCCCTATCAAATTTATATAAATCATATATATCTTCAAAAGTAGTACCATCAATAAAATCATTGGAAGAATTTAAAAATTTGAATTTATATGCCATAAGTTTTTGATAGTTAAGTCTTTTTAAAATTTCTATAGATTTAGATTCTGAATTAAACTTTAATTTTCTTTTTTTTAGTAGAATTATCATTTCTTCTCTAGTAAGAGCAGGTTTTGAAATACACATAAAGAACCTCCGGGTAAAAAAAAAGGCCATCACAGTAATCCGGGCAGACATTTCCAAATGGAAATCGCTAACCGCTGTTTGGCTCTATCAATTTGATTATAGACCAAATAAAAGAAATAGTCAAGTAGTAGGAGGAAAAAGAAAATAGAGGAAGGTAAGGAAACCTAGATTTATTATAGTTTATAATAATAGGTACACGGGTTAAATCTGATAAGTTCTTTGATTCTTACTGATTATTTTTTATCTGTGATAATTTGAGCTTTTTATCTGTGTATGGTGATAAAGTCAATATTCGCTTCTATTGAAAATTATAGAAATAGGACTGCTGAAATTTTAAAGAGTCCCTCTTTAATACGGGTTCATTTCCGATTCACGAATATCAAAATTAGATGTAATTAAATCTAATTTTAAATGTGAGTCAGCAAAAGAAACGAACCAAAGAAAAGCTCACTTTTGTTTACTCTTCCTTTTTATGGTTTCTCGATTGACGAGTACGAAATTTTCTTGTTAGCAATAAGAAAATTACGATGTCAAAGAGAAACCGAAGCAATAACCAATTGATGTTATAGAGTGAGACCATGGATCCCCGTTTCTTAGTGAGATGCCTGACGGGCATAGTGGGTTCGACGAAACTCGCAACACATTTACTGAGAAGTAGAGTAACATCTAGAAAAAGACTAAATTCAAAAAAATAAAGACCTTGTCGTTGTTGTAGGAACAGAGGGCTGAAGCTTAATGACTATAAATGTGCGAAAAAAATAAAGTCGTGATTGTTATTGTTGAGAAAAACAATTGGAAATTAAAAAAATTCTCTAGTAAAATCTAGAGAATTTTTTTATTAATCATAGTGATATCTACATTGTAGGATAACTATTTTATTATCTTCGACAATATATACTATTCTATGTTCTATGTCTAATCTTCTTGACCAGAGACCTTTTAAATTATTTTTTAGAGGTTCAGGTTTTCCTATTCCTTGAAAAGGAGTTCTAATTATATTTTCTATTAGTTTAATTAATCTTTTAAACTTTTTTTTATCATTGATAGCCCAATAATTATAATCTTCTAATCCATTTGTTGTAAACTCTATTCTCATTACTTTTCACCATTTAATTCATCTAATGTAAAACTAGTAGTCTTCCCATCTTCATATTGCTTGATAGAATCAAATAATCTATTTCCATTAGCTCTAGAAGATAAAAGGTGTATAGTTTCAGATAAAGATTCATAATCTTCTCTTGATGTTAATATCATATCTTCTTTATTTGCAGTAGTTATAATAATAGGTTCATGATCTTCCCTAGATTGATCTAAATATTTTTTAAAGTTTTTTCTAACATCAGTTGAATTTGCTACTTTCATTTATATCTCCTCCTTTTCTTACATTATATATTGTACACGATAACGTACAATATTGCAATTTTATAAATTATATTCTAGTTTGAAATTATTGAGTTCATCTTCTGTTTGGATTTTGTGGAGAATTTGGTTTAGTTTATCAAATTCTTTTAGATTTGAAATAAACTTTATTAATTTTGAAAAAAGCTTGGCTTTTTTAGTTTCAAATTCTGTTTTATAGCCTCTAATTTCGCGATTTTGAG